>JBBSOM010000759.1:0-2261 GCA_038259715.1 Longimicrobiales bacterium | reverse complement strand
GCGGCCGTCGAGGCCTTCAGTGAGACCGCCGCCTCCACGGCAGCAAGGCGAACGCTCGCGTGCGGATGGGCGAGCAACCCGGCCAACGCAGGGCCCGCATCGGTGATCTGCATCTCACCCGCAAGCCGTGCGGCGCCCGCCGCGACAATCGCGTCCGATTCGCCGAGGAGCCGGACGACGGCAGCCTGATTGCGTTCGGCGATGCCCTTCACCGCGGAGCGGAGCACGGCCTGAAGTTCCTTGCTGTCCACGGTCTCGGACGCGCGCAGCAGCGGCGAGAGCGCCCCCGCCCTGAGGAAGCGCAGGAACGCCGCGAGTTGCTGAGGAGTGGCGCGGATCGAGCCATCGTAGAGGGACTGGATCAACTCCCCGATGGCTTCCGGTGCGCTGACCTCGTCGAGCAACGCGCGTGACATCGCGAGCCGCTTCTCGTCGAACGTGCCAGGAATGGCTTCCAGGTTGCGCACTTCCTCCAGAACCCGCGACGCCGCCGACAGCTCTCCCCGACTCAGGAAATTCGGAAGCAAGGTCCCGAGGATTCCCAGGATCTCGGTCTGACGCTCCCGGTGCTCCGGTTCCTCGAGGCGGTCGAAGAGCGCCGAAAGCACATCGTCGCGGAGATCTCGGTGCAGTTCCTTGTGCAGCTCGGCTTTGAGCACTTCCATCTCGCGCCGATCGAAGGAGTAAAGGGTCGGGTTGAAGTCGTCCTGTTTGACCGTCTGCGGAGACGGTGTCTCGGCGCGCTCCGGCCGGCCAGCGCTCTCCTCGGTGCCTTCGCTCCCCTCCTCCTCCTCGTCCTGTCCTTCCTGTTCCTCAGCCGCATCCACGCCCAACTCGGAGTCGAGGACTTTCTGGAAGTCCTGCCGGGAGTTGCCCGCACCCCGCGTCGGCAAGGCCACGCCCTCGGCGAGGAAGTCCACGTACTGGTACTGGAAGTACAGGAGTTCCTCCTCCCAGAGCACCGTGAGCAGATCGTCTCCTTCCGGCAGCAACTTGCGGGCATGCTGGAGCACCCCCAGGAAGCGCTCCAGTTCGTGGGCCTCGATGCCCGGCAGGAACGTGATCTCCCGGATGCCGTCCTTGAAGAAGAGGAAGGCCAGCGACGACCCGCGGCTCTCTCCCTTGTAGACCTCCTGGTCGGCAAGGAAGAAAGACTCTTCGTCCACCGCGAGGGTGAGCGAATCGTCCTCGGCCCAGATGGCCTGGAACGCCTGCCTCAGGCTTTCCACGAAGCGCTGCCGAACCGGGTTGTTCGCGTCGTACAACTGATAGGCGCGGAACGCCTTCGCGAGCACCCCGAAGAGATCCTGGGCGCGAGTCACCAGGGCGTCGGTCGAGTCGCCCCACCCGCCTCCTTCCCCCGGGGGACTGCCCGTTGCCGATCCGGACTCCGTCATGTCGTCGTCAGTCCCGCTCACAACAGGAATCCGCGTCCCTCGAGGCGGGCGACGTGCGCCACATCCTTGTCGCCCCGTCCGGAGAGACACACGAGGATCGGCCCTTCCTCCGCGTAGCGCGCGCCCTCCCGCAGCACCCAGGCGACGGCGTGGGCGGACTCCAGGGCGGGGATGATGCCCTCCAGACGGGCCAGCCGATGAAACGCATCGAGCGCCTCCGCATCCGTGACCGACGTGTACGCAGCGCGGCCGGAATCCCGCAGGAACGAGTGTTCCGGTCCCACCCCCGGATAGTCGAGACCTGCCGACACGGAGTGGGCGGGCGCTACCTGACCGTCTTCGTCCTGGAGAAGGTAGCTCAGCGATCCGTGGAGGACACCCGGCTGTCCAACCATCAATGAGGCCGAATGCCTCCCGGAGTCCAGACCTTCACCCGCGGCCTCCACGCCGACCAGGCGCACGTCTCTATCCGGTACGAACTCGTGGAACATCCCCATCGCGTTGGAGCCACCCCCGACGCACGCGGCCACCACCGCGGGTAGCCTGCCGGCTACGGTCAGGATCTGACCCTTCGCCTCCCGGCCGATCACGGACTGGAAATCCCTTACCATGCGAGGAAACGGATCCGGTCCGACCACCGACCCGATGATGTAGTGGGTGTTCTCGACGTTGGTCACCCAGTCCCGAATGGCCTCGTTCGTGGCGTCCTTCAACGTACGTGTGCCTGAGGCGACGGGGCGGACCTCCGCGCCGAGAAGCTGCATCCGATAGACGTTGAGCGCCTGCCGCTCCACGTCCTCCTCCCCCATGTACACCACGCAGTCGAGGTCGAAGAGCGCGCACGCCGTGGCGGTGGCCACACCG
>JBBSOM010000758.1:0-2262 GCA_038259715.1 Longimicrobiales bacterium | reverse complement strand
TGGGCTTCTCCGGTCCGTCGATCCAGACGAAGCGACCGCCACCGTACGTCTCGTTGCCGCTCGTCGAGTCCGCGAAGACCAGCATATAGCGCCCGTGGTCCGGGCCTCCCGGCACGTCGAGCGTCATCTTTCGCCCGTCGATCCAGAAGTGCAGTTCCGCCGGCGACTCGACCTCCGCCACCGTGCCGATGAAGTTGGGCACGGCCACCGTCTTCTTGTGCGGGATCCACCGTGCCGTCACCCGCCACTTCTCGTCCGTGGGAAAACGCTCGATGCCATGGAAGTCCTTGTACCGCTCCGCCGCGTTGTCCCGGAGGCGGACCGCCCATCGCTGGCTCCTGCGGATGACGATCCAGTTGATCGGTCCGTGGCGCAGCACGACGAACTTCCCGGGACCCACGTCCTGAGCCATGGCGGCCGCCGTCACCACGGGATCCGCGGTCGTATCGCGGGGCAGCGCCCCCGTCCCGGCCGGCAGGTCGAGCGTCGAATCGACGCCCTGCACCACCCTCAGGCCGGGCGCGGCCTGGAACATGACCCCCTGGTCATCGCTGTTGAACTGGCCGAGCTGCGCCGGAGCGGTGGAAGGAAGGACGATGTCGTTGTCCGGCGCCGACCCGATGGTCATCACCGGACGGTCCAGCCAGTCGAGCCCGATGAGCGAGAGCCACGAGTCCGGCGCCTCCAGTTCCGAGACGCGCGCGTCGGCGAATGACTTCACCGCGGCCGCTTGCGCCGCGGGATCCCCGGGGATCTCCCGGGGAGGTCGGTCGCATCCGACGGCGAAGAGGATGCCCGCGAACGCCGCAGCCCGGGCGAGGCTCCAGACGCTGAAGATGGGGCTCCGTCGGCGCATCAGCGCCCACCCCCCCAGGGCTTGGCCTCCGGTCCTTCGACCGGACGTGCCGTTTGCGCGGGACGAACGGCCTCACGCGTCGCGAGGTTGAAGCGGTCACCCGGCGCGAGGAAGTAGAACTTCCCGTCCCCGCCGGTCGTCTTCTGGTTGTCGTAGACGAGCATGTAGGACGCGCCGAGCACAGTGGCCTGGTCGCCGTGGACCTCGATGGCCGTGTTCTCGTCGAGGCCGATACCGAGCAGGTCCGGGTGCGCCTGGACGACCTTGACCATGTCGAACTGGCGGTTGCGCCGCAGCACATGCTGGTCGATGGCCACGCCACGGAGGTAGCCGAAGCCCACCTGGTGGTCGCCCATCAGAACCTCGTTGGATTTCGTGTCGCCACGCATGAGGAAAGAGCCCTGGATCGACGCACCCGCGGACGATCCACCGATCACGCCGCCGCGCTCGAGTACGTTGTGTATCTCGGTCTCGGTCTTGGTTCCGGCATACGCGTCCACCAGATACCACTGACGTCCCCCGAAGAAGAAGACGGCGTTCGCGGTCTTGAGCGGCGCGACGAATGCGTCCGTGTCCGCGACCTTCGGATCCGTGGTGTGCAGCACGATCAGGTTCCGCGCCCCTGCTTCGCGCCAGGCGTCCAGGCCGCCGTAGAACCGGTCGTATTCCTGGCCACCACCCGCCGTGGGGATCATCACGATCGGCGCATCCGGCCCGCCGGCCAGCTCGATGAAGCGCTTATAGAGCGCGGGATCGTGCATGTTGCCGCCGACCACCATGAGCGTCCCGTGCGCCGGGCCGACCTTGGGCGGGCCCGCCGGAGGCCCCTGCCCCGCCACGGGGAGGCACGTCGTGACCGTCGCAACGAGCACGAACGTGAACGTACGGAGAGTACCCCACTTCTTCAGCGACCTGCTCGACATTGAATTCATCACCCTCATTCCTCCATTCCGTAGATCAGTCGTTCGACCTCGCCGTGCACGCGGCGCACGGTGGCGGCCGACGGTTTTTCGGTCACCTTCGACACGACGATGACGACCAGGAAGTTCAACAGGAGTGCCCAGATGCCGCCGTGCATGCCCAGTGGATTAGGCACAACCTTCAGCGTGACGTACAGCGTGACCATGCTCACGGCCAGCCCCGAGAGAACACCGGCTCTTGTGAACACGTGCTTCCCGGGAAAGCAGACGCCGAGAATCGCCGGCATGAGTTGAAGCGCACCCGACCCCGAAAGCGTCACGAGCGTGACCAGGAACGTGTACGTGTTCACCGAAAGAAGATACCCGACCACCAGCAACACCCCGACGATACCCCGTCCCACCCAGACGTAATGGGCTTGGCTTCGGTTGCGCGCAATGTAGCGCTGGTACACGTCGCGGGTGAGCACGGTCATGTTCGCGTGGAGG
>JBBSOM010000757.1:0-2269 GCA_038259715.1 Longimicrobiales bacterium | reverse complement strand
CTTCGTGGTGATCATGGGATTCCTCGTCTCCGCCGTGTGCGGCTACATGGCCGGTCTGATCGGCTCGTCCAACAGCCCCCTGTCGGGTATCGGGATCCTGGTGGTGGTCGTGGCGGCGCTTCTGCTCGTGCTGGGGGTGCAGGCGCGGATGGACCCGTCGGCCGGCAAGGCGCTCGTGGCCTTCGCCCTCTTCCTCACCTCGATCGTGTTCTCGGTGGCGGCGATCGCGAACAACAATCTCCAGGACCTGAAGACGGGGCAGTTGGTGGACGCCACGCCCTCGAAACAACAGTGGGCGCTGGTGGTGGGGGTCATCGCGGGCGCGCTCGTGATCCCACCGGTTCTGGATCTGCTCAACCAGGCCTACGGCTTCCTGGGCACGCCCGGTGTGGACCCCGCACGGGCGCTCCCGGCTCCGCAGGCCGGGCTCATCTCCGCGCTGGCTCAGGGCGTGATCCAGAACAACATCGACTGGAGCCTCATCGCGCTCGGGGGAGCCATCGGCGCCGCGATGATCGTCGTGGACCAGATTCTGAGCCGGGTGAGCAAGTCGGTGCGGATCCCGCCGCTGGCGGTGGGCCTCGGCATTTACCTGCCCACGTCGACCACGTTGATGGTCGTGGTGGGGGCGCTGGTCGGGTGGTGGTATGACCGCCGCTCGGACCGCGGACCGAGGCCCGAGGCCAACAAGCAGCTCGGCATCCTGTTGGCGTCGGGGCTCATTGTCGGAGAGAGCCTGCTCGGTGTCGTGTTCGCGGCCGTCGTCGCGTTCTCCGGGAACGGCGCGCCGATCGCGCTGGTGGGCGGCGGCTTCGCGGTCCCCGCGATCTGGATCGGCGGTGCCGCGTTCACTGCGACCGTGTTCCTCCTCTATCGGTGGATCGACAGGCTGGGCCGCGCGGGGGCGTAGGTTATTTTCAGACCAGTGTCGACCGGCGTGAAGACTCACCCGAGGAGGCCGTGACATGCGGCGATCTCATTTCCTGTCATTCCTATCCTTTGGAGCCGTCTGCTTCCTGATGTGGGGTGGCCCGGCTTCCCTCCAGGCGCAGAAGTTCGAGGGCACCGGACAACAGGCCACCGACTTCTTCTATCTGCCACAGGGCCTGGCGGTCTTCGAGTTGGTGCACGCGAGCCAGAGCGGTCCGTTCAGCGCGACCCTCATGAATGAAGAGGGGGTCATGATCGGGACGTTGGGCTCCGCCTCGGATCCCTCTCCGACTTCGAGCGCCGTGCGAATCCCGCACGGTGGCCGCTACGTCTTCAACGTCGTCGCCACCGGGCCCTGGGCTATCGAGTTGCGCGGCGACGGCGACTCGAGCGAGGAGAGTGCCGCCTTCCTTGCCGGCGAGGAGGCTGGGCGGTCCGCCGCGGCCGGCCTCGGCAGCCGTGGCTGGTTCCTGCGCGGACTGGTGGGCGGAGCGATTGCGGGGCCGCTGGGTGGGGGCCTGGCGTACGGCATGGCTTCGCACAGTGGAGTGCCGGAGACCGCGCTTCCCTCCGGTGAGCCCGACTACCAGTCCGGTTTCAAGGCCGCCTTCGACGAACGCGCGCACGATCGCCGCAAACGGGCTGTGCTGCTGGGAGGCACGGTTGGTACGGGCATCCTCCTCGTCGTGGTCCTGACCCGGTTGCACTTCGGGGGGTCGGACAACCCCGGGGAGGGTCCCCCGAATCCAGGTGGTCCGGTGTATCTGCGAATTCCCGGCTGACCACACCGAGCCCCGAGCCCCAGCAGGACGAACACCGGGCGGGCAGCCACTCTCACGAGTGGCCCCCGCCCGGCTTTCATCGATGCCTCGGACTCTCGCCGGTTTTCACGGCGGAGCCTCCCCTCGCTGGTGGCTTATACCGAACGGGCTCCAGCAGCGCCCTAGCAGTTACCCGCGACGTTGCAGTTCGACTTGATCTCCTCGTCCGGAATCGGGAAGAACGTCCCCGGCCTGGTTCGCGTGTCGGAGGTTTCCGTCCAGCGGGCGTCCTTGATGCCGAAGCGGTACATGTCCGCCAACCGCCGCCCCTGCAGGAAAAGGTTCGCTTTCCGCTCGTGAATGAGCAGGTCGAGCAGCGGCACCTGCCCGGAATAGGGGGTCTGACTTCCGAGCGCGCGCACCGCATTGATGTGATCCGCGGCCGCGGCCGTGTCACCGCCCGCCAGCCCGACCTCCGCCGCGAACATATGGTGTTCACGCGCGGATACCACCGTGAAGGGTGGGTAGACCTGGAGGCTCGTGGCGAAGGCGCCGAACTCCGTGAGGATATCATTGAG
>JBBSOM010000756.1:0-2276 GCA_038259715.1 Longimicrobiales bacterium | reverse complement strand
GTAGTAGGTGCAGCGGGTGTCGAGACACAGGTTGCCGCCGATCGTGCCCATGTTGCGCAGTTGCGGGCCCGCCACGTGGCCGGCCGCGTCCGCGAGCGCGGGAAAACGCGCAAGCACGTTCGGGTCCGTGGCCACCGCCGTCAGCGTCTCCGCCGCACCGATACGGAGCCAGCCATCGTCCTCCCGGATGCCCCTCAGCTCCGTCACACCCTTCAGGGCCACGAGGTGACGCGGTTCGAAGAGCCGGTGCTTCATGTTGGGCACCAGGTCGGTGCCTCCCGCCACAGCCATCGCGTCGGTCCCGTACTCGGCGAGCAGCGAAACCGCCTGGTCGACCGTCGCAGGACGATGGTACCGGAAGGGAGGCAGCCTCAGCACCGGGCACGCTCCCTCATCGGACACCGTCCAGCGGGCGGGCGACCACAATGCCGTCCTGGCCCGAGATCCGCTCGACCCGGTGGGCCAACGTTTCGTCGCTGATCTGCACCGAGTCGCCGACGAGCGGCGCGTGCATCAGACGGAGCGTGCCGTCCACCCAGAGCGCGATGCCGGTGTGCGCCACGTCGAGACCCCGCACGGTGCTGGTCGCCGCGATGATGTCTCCGTCCCGGATGCCCGGAGCCGCGGCCGGGATGCGGTCCTCGGGGATGGTCCACCGTCCCCGAGCGCTCAACCGGCTTTCGATGGCGCGGAGCGCCGATACGTTCGCCGTGTCTCCGGCCAACTGACGATAGGCATCGACGTGCGTGGTCATGAACGTCACGGGCTCCTCGTCCCGGACGCCGCCCAGGCTCCGCGTCATGTCGCGCACGAGGCCCTTCGTCTCGGCGTCGGCGATCCAATCCGTGAAGTAGTGGAGTCGGCTGGGGTAACCCATGAGCTGGCCGCCACGGTAGCGGAGCCCGGTCAGGAGCGCGTCGTAGCGGGCCTCGGCCGCGGCGCGGTCGTCGAGGAGTGCGGCCACGTCGGGCTCGCTCGTGAATCGCGCCGTCGAGAGCGCCGTTTCCACGAACGTGACGCAATCGAGTTCGCGGAAGTCGATGACGAGCCGCTCAGGCCCATCGACCTCCAACGTCCGCGGCACGTAACGCGTGCCGACGAACATCCGACCCACCCCGGCCACCGTCCCGCCCAGCGGCAGCGTGTCGAGCCTTTCGTCGAGCGCCCGGCGAACCGTACGGCTGAAAATGTCCCAGTCCGCATCGGTCCAGGCCGAAGAGGTCGCTGCGACAGTGCCACGATCAACCGTGCCTCCGACCGCCGTCGAGCCGCGCGCCGCGGCAGCGTCCGCGCGGAACATGTACGCCGCACCCGCCACGACCAGGCCCAGCAGGCCGACGAGGATGGGCTTCTTCGTCATCCGGCCTCAGTCCGCGCTCACAGGTTGAGGTTGGAGCCGAGGCTCCGGCGCCGCCGGCTTGCGCAGCATCCCCGTAGCACGGGCGGCTTCGATGGCGCGCCACACGGCCGGTGGTGAGAAGGGCAGACGGTCCATCCGCACACCCACCGCGTCGTAGATCGCGTTGGCGATCGCGGGGATGGACGGGTGAAGGGGTCCTTCGCCCGCTTCCTTGGCGCCGTAGGGTCCCTCCGGATCGATGGACTCGATGATGAGCGACTCGAGTTCCGGGGTGTCGAGGCTCGTCGGTATCCGGTAGTCGAGCAACGAGGGCGCGTCGTGCAGACCGGCTCGGCCATGGTCGGCGTCCTTGAATACCTGCTGCTCCATGAGCGCCTCGCCGAAGCCCATGTACGCCGAGCCCTCCATCTGGCCCTCGACCAACACCGGATTCAGCGCGCGGCCGCAATCGTGCGCGATCCAGATCTTCTTCACGTCGACGAAACCGGTTTCGATGTCGACCTCCACCTCCGCGACGTGCGCCGTGAACGAGTAGGCCGGCGACGCGCCGATCGTCGCGCCGCGGTACTCGCCGTGCACGTCCTTCGGCGTGTTGTACCAACCCGTCGCCCCAAGCGCCCCGTGCCTGGCCTCCGCGACGTTGAACGCCTCGCGGATCGGCATGTGTCGCTCCGTGTCGGGCGCCCACAGAGCGAGGCCCCCAGCGAGCAGAACCTCACCCGGCTTGACCTCCCATGTCTCGGCGACGGCCTCACGCACCTGATTGCGGACCTTGCGGGCGGCATCGATCGCGGCGTTGCCGAGCATGAACGTCACTCGGCTCGAATACGCCCCCAGGTCCACCGGCGTGAAGTCGGTGTCGCCCCGCATGACACGCACGTGCTCGATCGGCACACCCAACTCCTCGGCCGCGATC
>JBBSOM010000755.1:0-2278 GCA_038259715.1 Longimicrobiales bacterium | reverse complement strand
GATGTCGAGCGGCGCGAAGTCGTCGACTTCGTCCGGCGCGAGGTCCGCGATGTCGAGCGGAGCGGGGTCGTCGACCTCGTCCGGCGCGAGGTCCGCGATGGCCAGCGGCGCGAAGGCGTCGACGTCGTCCGGCGCGCGGGCCGTGATGTCGAGCAACGCGAAGTCGTCGACCTCGTCTGGCGCGAGGTCCGAGATGTCGAGCGGCGCGAAGTCGTCGACTTCGTCCGGCGCGAGGTCCGAAATGTCCAGCGGAGCGACTTCAGGAGCGGCCTCAGCCGGTTCCGGTTCCTCGGGGGTCACACGCCCCACGGTAGCCCGCACCTTCTCGGTGCCAGACCCGACCAGCCGTGCAGCGTTCTCTTCCCGGGCCGCGAGGAGAACCACGTCGTCGGACGCACCGACCACGGCGTCGCGACCAGACTCGGATGACGGCACGAGCACGACGAAGGTGACGCCGGCCTGGCGAAACCCATCGCAGAGAGTTGCCCACCGCGGTTCCTCGAAGGCCGAGGCCCCTCTTGCGATCGGCGTACCCGCCGTAACGACGAACCCACCCCCTGGAAGCACACGCATGACACGCTGGACGGATGCGCCCCACAACAGGAGATCGCTGAGACCCTCATCGGACGGGAGGTCCGCCGCGAGGTGCAGCGAGGGAGCCTCGAGCCCCGCGTCCACGAGGACGAAGCGCTCCCCCCACGTTCCAGCCAGTTCGAGCGCGACATACGGCACCCATCCCGCGTCCAGGGCGTCCGGCCCCGCCACCAACGCGACCACGCGCCCCACCGACGAACCGCCTGCGAGCGGTGGAGGTGTACCCGGATTGAATTCCGTCCAAACGGGGAGATCGGGGGTCATGGAAGCGTCGAACTCCGGCGATGAATGCGTTTCGACCCGCCGCGACGCTGGTGAGCGCTCACGACGAGCCGGGATCGAGCGCCCGACCGCGTTCGCCGGACCGGGACCAAACTAGATTCACTCCTCTGGATCGGCCACCCAGGATGGAGCATCTCCCCACAGATTCTCGAGTTGGTAGAACATTCGCGCCTGGGGATGGAATACGTGCACCACGAAGTTGATGTAGTCGAGTAGGGCCCAGCGGCCGCCCCGCACGCCTTCCACGTGATTCGGGCGCTCCCCGTCCTTCTTCAGTTCCTCGACGATACTGTCGGCGATGGCCCTGACCTGCACGTCCGACCGGCCGCTCGCCAGGATGAAGAAGTCCGTGGCGGACGAGATACCGCGCAGATCGAGGACCATGACGTCGTGGGCCTTTCGTTCCTGTGCCAGTTCGACCGCGCGTCGGATGGCGAACGGAAAGTCGGACAGCGAGACATCGACATTCGACAACGGCTCAGCCCTCTTCGCGTTCGACCACCACCTCGACTACCGCTTCCACCTCTGCGTGCAGCCGGATCGGCACCTCGTGCCTCCCGAGCGACTTGATCGGCTCGTCCAGGACGACGATGCGACGATCCAGCTCGAAGTCCAGTGACCCGGATTCGTTCGCGCGGTCCGCGATGTCGGCGTTCGTAACGGAACCGAAGAGCTTGGCGTCCTCACCCTCGCCGGCCCTCGCATGGAACGTCAGCGACAGCCCCACGAGTTGCGATGCACGACGACGCGCCTCGAGGTAGTCCCGACGGGCGCGCTCGGCTTCCTTCGTCCGCTCCTCCTCGAGCTTGCGCATGTTCGCCTCGCTGGCTTCGTACGCGAGGCCCTGCGGAACGAGATAGTTACGGCCGAAGCCCGGCTTAACGTTCACGATCTCACCGGCTTCGCCCAGGTTCTCGACGTCCTTCTTCAGGATCAGCTTCATCTTGTCATCTCCAACGTGTCGTCAGGCGGTCAGGGTCCCGACCCTGTTCCGCACGTCCAGCCAGGTGTCACCGATGCCCACCATCATCACCCCTGTCAGTACCAGCAGTACCAGAAGCGGGACGAAGGCGAGCCCCAGCGCTACCATGACGTAGCCAAACAAAGAAAGACCACCACTCACGAACATGATCACGGCCGCCCCACGCAGCGCGTAGAGGGCTCCCATGAAGACCACGGTATTCACACCTACACCCGTGCCTCCGCCGGCGTCTCCCCACCCGAGCACGAGCAGCATCACTCCACCAATGAACAACCACACGAGGTGATCGTTGAACCGGAACTCCCGCAGGGGCCCCAGCCCCTGATCGTCACCCGAGGAGAGACGCACGTACGGCCACCACGCCACCCCGAGGCCCGCCATCGAAGCAATGCCCAAGAGCGCGGGAAACACCGCCGATTG
>JBBSOM010000754.1:0-2280 GCA_038259715.1 Longimicrobiales bacterium | reverse complement strand
GGATGTGTTCGCCGCCGGGGTCGACATCGCGGGCGTGCACCTCTGGGGAGAGTCACTCGATACCGCGAGCGTGAGCTACCAGGCATCGTCAGCCTCCGAGATCGACAAGTGGACGGCGCCGGTACTCCTCATCCAGGGGGATGACGACCGCAACGTCGACTTCTCCCAGACCGTCGGGCTCGTCCAGCTCCTGCGCGCGCACGACGTGCCGTTCGAGCTGATGGTCTACCCGGACGACGTCCACGACTCGCTGCTCTTCCGCCATTGGCTGAAGACGTTCGGCGCGACCGACGACTTCTTCGATCGCACGTTGATCCGGGGCGAGAAGATCAACTCCGGGAGTTGAAGAGCGGGGCTTTGTCCGAGGAAGTCTCTCTACTGGCGGCGGACGCCGAGGCGATAGAGACCTAGGGTCAAGGTCCTCAACTGGAGATCCATCTCGGGAACGTTCAGGAGGGTCTCGCCTCCCTTGAAGAACAGGCTGGTCTCCCATTCGTCAACGACATGGGTGCCCAGATACTCCCTGGTGGTGAGGTCCCACACGTCCGTGCGGATCGACCGGTACTGCTCAGCGTCCGTCACGTAGCCCTCCTTGGTCACGGCGGATTCCCAACCCTCTTCAGCCGTCGTGGACAGCAGCACAAGCCATCCTCGCTCATCGACAGCGAAATGCCGCATGTACACATCCGGCTCAGGCGCACGGAGCGTCTTTCCTGTAACGGCGGGATACCAATCCCGGCGACCCTCGACAACCGACATCAAGCGACCGCGCCCCCGTCTTGTTCGATGTAGTCTCACGTGACTACATTCAGGTATGAAAGCCGTCGGCATACGTGAGTTGAAGGCTCGCCTCAGCCACTATCTCCGCGACGTCCAGGCCGGGGACGTGGTCCTCGTCACTGACCGGGGCCGCGTGGTGGCGGAGTTGCGCGCCCCGAGCCCGGGTGTGGTCGCGGAGTCGCCTACGGAGCGGGCTTTTCGGCGCCTGGCTGAGGGCGGTGGGTTGCTATCGGCGGAGGGGCGGAGCGCCGGAAGCTATCCCGCATCGCCCGTGCGCGCTCCCGCCGGCACGGCCCAGGCGCTGCTCGCGGAGGAGCGGGTCGAGGATTGATCGCCTACGCTGAGAGCAGCGCGGTCCTGGCCTGGTTGCTGGGTGAGCCTGCGGGCGTGGATGTGCGCCGTCTTCTGGCGGGAGCCGAGCGCGTGGTGTCATCCACGCTGACGCAGGTGGAATGCGCCCGCGCCCTGAGCCGGGGCGTGGGGTCGGGCCGGATCGGCAGTGGGGACGAACTGGCCGCCCTCCGCCTCATGGATGAAGCTGGCGCCGCATGGACCACCCTGGCGATGTCGGGCCGCGTTCTCGCCAGGGCCCGGACGCCCTTTCCCGTGGAGCCGGTCCGCACCCTCGACGCCCTCCACCTGGCCACTGCGCTGGCGTTCCGCGAGGAACTTCCCGACCTGGTGGTGCTGTCCCTGGACGAGCGCGTGCGGGCCAACGCCAAGGCCCTGGGGATCAAGACGGCGCCTTGACCTCACCCCCAGTGTCCCGAGTGTCCCGCGAGCATGAGGCTGTCAATCGTTGACACCAGCGCCCCGACCGTCACAGGCTCCGCCTCCGTTCGCCCAGTGCCTGGCGCAGGGTGGTGGCGCTTGTCGTGGGCGAGGGGATGCTGACGGGAGTGGCCTCCGTTGACAGCCTGGTTCCCGCCCTGCGCGCGACGGGCGTGGACCCCCTGGTCGCGCTGCGGAGCGAATCGACGCAGGCCGCCCCGGGACTCCGGATCGAGATCTGGCAGGCATTGCAAGCAGGCGCGGGTTCGCCGCAATGCTGCGTTCAGTTCGCCTCGAGTGCAATCATGTCACCGCCCCGGCCGCCCCAGCCCGTGGGACGCCCACACCCCTACCGCACCGAAAAAGAGCCCCGAGCGCCCCGCAAGCGAGATGACGAATATTGCGGTGACGCTTACGGCCATCGCCGCCATCGCCCACACCGGGTGAATGAGCCCCGTGGCTGCCAGAGGGATACCGATCCCGTTGAACAGAAATGCCAAGCTGATGTTCTGCAGCATCTTACGGTAGTTGACGTCCACTGCGGCCTGCACCACAGCCTGCGCCAACGGGTGCTCGGAAGCGGCCTCGACGGCGGCCGCCAGGAAGATGAGCAGGTCTTCGGAGATACCGTGCGGCTCGACTTCGCGCAGCACGGGCTTGCCCTCGGTCAGCGTGCCGGTCTTGTCGAAGACCACCGTCGTGACCTTGCGCAGTGCCTGGAACGCTTCG
>JBBSOM010000753.1:0-2282 GCA_038259715.1 Longimicrobiales bacterium | reverse complement strand
GAGCGGGAGAGGCTGATTCGCCCCTTCGCTTCGAGCATGGCCACCTCCCACACCGAGATGGCGCTGACCCGTACAGTACCGTTTCTGGCCGCGCTCTCGATCGCCTCGATTGCCGGTGCAGATAGCGCCGCCCGATCGCCCTCGACCATCCAGATCCAGACATGGGTGTCAAGAATTGTGACCGGGCCGGGGCTATCAGGCATCGGCGTCCCAATCCTCGCCGATGGGGACGGTGATGTCGCCGTGGACGGTCACGGACCCCGCCAAACTACCGAAGATCCCACTGTCGCTTTGTGGCCCCTGGTACGGGCTCAGCTTGGCGATCGGACGGCCGTAACGCGTGACCACGACCTCCTGGCGCCCCTGGGCGACTTGCTCCAAGAACTCGTGCCACGAGTTCTTGAACTCGCTTGCGGACACTTCCAGATGCTGGTCCTTCTTGGCCATGAGCACCTCTCCGTCGATCAGCCATGTTAGCCAACTAATGTTGGCCAACACGCGTCGCACCGTCAAGGGCGGCATTCCCGTATGATCGAGAGGCCAGCTACACCGGATTCCTGAAATCCCCAGGCACGCGGATCATCCTCTCAGATCTCTCCCTTCCGCGCCGCGTCGCCGATGTGCTCCGCGGCGCGGAACGCCAATGCCTGGATGGTCATGGTCGGCTGGCCCCGCCCGCTCGTCACGAAGCTGCTCCCGTCACAGATGAAGAGGTTGGGAACGTCATGGGTCCGGTGAAAGCGATCCACCACCGACGTCGCGGGATCGTCACCCATGCGGCACGTGCCCAGGAGATGGAAGCCGGCGGTCGTCGGTGCAGCCGGGTAGGACCAGGTCCGCTTCGCGCCCGCGGCATCGAGGATCTCTGCCGCCCGCCCCTGTAGGAAGTCCACCATCTTCAGGTCGTCCGGATGGTCGTTGTAGGTGACGCGGAGGGTCGGTCGCCCGAACCGATCCTTGCGCTCGGGGTCCAGCGTGATGTTGTTGGTCTCGAGCGCGAGCGACGTCGAATGCGTCGCGACCTCCATGGTGCGGGTGTAGTACTCGGCCAGGGCGCGCCGGTATTCGAGCCCCCAGCGCGGCAGGTCCGGCGGCAGACCCAAGAGCGCAAACATGACGGGCTCGTTGAACGTCATGCGACCGTCCATACCACCGCCTCCGTAGAAGCCCCGCTTTGGATCGGTGTCGTACCAGTCCTGGCAAACGCGCGTGACCTGGACGCTCTTGAACTCGTTGAGCGGCTCTTCGAAGACCCCCAGGACGCTGCCGTTTCCGTTGAACATGAGGTGCTTGCCGACGATGCCGCTCGAGTTGGCCAACCCGTGGGAAAAGCGGCTCGACTCGGACATGAAGAGCAGGCGCGGGGTCTCCGCGCCATTCGCGGAAAGCACCACCGCTTTCGCTCGCTGTGCCTGCTCGGCTCCGTCCGGATCGAAGTACACGACCCGGGTCACGCGGCCCGCCTCGTCCGTCTCGATGCGGTGCACGGTACACTCCGCGCGGATCTCACACCGTCCGGTGGCCTCGGCCTCCGGGATCATCGTCGCGAGCGACGAGGACTTCGCGTTCATCTCGCATCCGAAGCCCATGCAATAGCCGCAATGCACGCACGCGCTGCGCCCGGGGCGGGGCTCGGAGAGAATGGCCATAGGCGCCGGAAACGGATGGTGGCCCAACGCCCGGGCACCCCGTTCGAACAACACGCCCGAAGACTTCACGGGCAGGGGCGGGTGCGGGTAGGGTTTCGACCGGGGCGGATCGAAGGGGCCGGGCACTCCCGAAACCCCGACGTCCCAGTCGACCTTCGTGTAGTAGGGCTCGAGTTCCTCGTAGGTGACGGGCCAGTCGGCGAAGCCGGTGCCGGCAATCGGCCCGAGCAGGGACCGCTCCTTGAAGTCCACCGGACGAAAGCGCCAGTAGTTCGCGGTGAAGTGCACGCTCGCCCCGCCCACTGTGTGCGCGTAGACCACCGGCGGAAGCTCGCCGAAGCCTGGGACCTGGGCCTGATCGGCGGCCGTGTGTCGGAACGAATGTGGCTCACTGCCGAGCATGTCGCCTTCGAGCCAGGTCGCGGTCTCGTCGTGCCGGAAGTCCTCCGCCCGCCGGTACTTCCCCTGTTCGAGCACAACCACGCTGAACCCGGCCGTCGACAGCTCCCTCGCGAGCACGCCTCCGGCGGCGCCCGACCCGACGATGACGAAATCCACCTCTTCGTGCGTCTGGAAGCGCACTCGCGAGGGCGACGTCAGGAAGGCCCGCCGGGTCAGCGTCCGGGGGCTCAT
>JBBSOM010000752.1:0-2298 GCA_038259715.1 Longimicrobiales bacterium | reverse complement strand
GTCCGTACGCAACGCACGCAGGCCCGTCAAGCCGTCCCGCGTGCGGTATACGATAAGGTGGTCGACGGCCGGATGGTGGCGCAGGATCTCGGCAGGTGCGGGCTCGGCCACCCACGTCACCTTGTGGGAGGCGTTCCTCGCCTTGATGTCGAGCGCGAGCGGTAGGCCGTGCACCACGTCGCCGAGGCCGGACAGCAGGACGATGCAGACGTGCCGGGGGGTGTCGCCCTCCAGCAGGACCGGACCGTCGGGAGCGACGGTTCGCGGGAAGATCGCCAAGGGGCGCCTCAGCGCCGGAACGATCGGGAGGGCATGCCCCTGGGGGTCGTCGTCAATCCCTGTCGTCCATTTCCCAGAGATGAAGTGTGGGGCCGGGCACCGTCTCGCCCTTGATCTTCACGTCCATGCGGTAGGGCCCCGCGGTCGGAAAAACCACGTCCTCCACGGGCAAGATCAGGAAGGTGCGTGCCGGTCGGTCGCCGGGAGCGTAGGCCTTGACCTCGGTCTCACCCGTGATTGTCAGGGACGGATGCGGGGCATCGCCCACGAGGTCGACCTTGAACTGGAAGCGACCTCCGTCTTCCGGCTTCCACTCCACGGCGACGACGAGGACCATCTGGTCCTGCTTCGCGGGAAAGCCGGGCGCGACGAGGTCGTGGAACGCGCCGTGCACGTCCAGCCTCCCATCGGGTCTGAGCTCGGCCTGCTCACAGAAGGTCATCATCAGGACGTGCATGTGCGTTCTCAATCGCTTTCCGGGGGTCCCCAGCCGCCGCCACCCGGCGACCGGATGCTCACGATGTCTCCGGCTTCGACGTCGAATGTAGCCTTGGAGGCGATGTGCGCCTCCACCCCGGCGCGGATCAGGACGTTCTCGCCGGTGGCCCCGTCCCTGCCTCCCCGGAAGCCGCTCGGGCCCACCGAACGGCGCTCGCAGAGGAGCGCGACGTGCGCCGGCGTCAGGACCTGGAGGTCCCGGCGGAGCCCATCGCCACCCGCGTGCGTCCCCGCCCCGCCCGAGCCCCGGCGGATCGAGTAGCGCGTCACGCGGAACGGATAGGCGTGTTCGAGCGCCTCCACGGGCGTGTTGAGCGAGTTCGACATGTGGACGTGAACCGCGGAGAGGCCGGGTCCGCCCGGCCCGGCGCCCATCCCGCCTCCCACCGTCTCGTAGTACGCGAACGGCTCTCCTGTGCGAGGGTCCGTACCCCCGATGGTCGTGTTGTTCATCGTGCCCTGGGAGAGCGCGGGCATCAGGTCCGGAAGGGCCACGCCGAACGCACGGATCAGGACATCTGTGATGCGCTGGCTCGTTTCCACGTTCCCCGCGGCCACCGAGGCGGGCATGCGCGCGTTGACCAGGCTCCCTTCTGGCGCCACCACATCGACGGATGACATCGAGCCGCCTCCGGCCGGGAGGGGTTCGCCAAGAAGCGCCTCGACCACGCAGCGCACCACGTAGCGGCACGCCGAGGCGGTGATCGCAGACACCGCGTTGATCCCTCCCGGAACCTGAGCGTCCGTTCCGGTGAAGTCGATTCGCAGAGAGCGGCCTTCGACCGTGAGTGCGGCGCGGATCGTGACCGGGCCGCTTCCGAAACCGTCGTCTTCCAGCGCGTCGTGTGCCTGATAGATCCCGTCCGGGATCCGCTCCACACCGGCCTCCACGAGCCGGTCGGCATACGCCACCAGCGCGTCCATGGCGGCGAGTGTCTCGCCGGCGCCCCTACGCTCCGCGAGCTCGAGGAGGCGGGTGCGGCCCGCGTGCAGGGCCGCGAGC
Source organism: Longimicrobiales bacterium (assembly GCA_038259715.1). Taxonomy (GTDB): domain Bacteria; phylum Gemmatimonadota; class Gemmatimonadetes; order Longimicrobiales; family Gaopeijiaceae; genus SZUA-318. The sequence goes on along the minus strand of JBBSOM010000752.1, from coordinate 518 downwards.
TGGGCATCCAGATCTCCTGCCCGTTCGACAGGGGTGCGGACGTTGGCCAGCATCAAGCGCCAGAGATCTTCATTGCGTCGGCCTGCCACGTACAGGCGGACCGGAGGGATGCGGAGGCCCTCCTGGAAGATCTCTCTCGCCAACGGCATGGACCCCGGGCTCATCCCTCCGACATCGGAGTGGTGCGCGCGCGAAGCGACGTAGCCGAGCAAAGCGCCACCCGGGTCGTGGACGGGGGAGATCAGCGTGATGTCCGGGAGGTGGGTTCCACCCCGGAACGGGTCGTTCAGACATGCCACGTCTCCGGGCGCGAGTGTGCCCAGATCCTCCAGGGCCGCCCGCACGCTCATCGGCATCGCCCCGAGGTGGACGGGCATGTGGTCGCCCAGCGCCACCGCCTCGCCCTCCGGCGAGAAGAGCGCGCATGAATAGTCGCGCCGTTCCTTGATATTCGGGGAAAAGGAAGCCCGCTTGAGGGCGGCGCCCATCTCCTCCGCGAGGGCGGTGAAGAGGTGGCG
>JBBSOM010000751.1:0-2298 GCA_038259715.1 Longimicrobiales bacterium | reverse complement strand
TCGAAGTCGAACGGCGTGTTCCGCGTGCGGTCACGGTCGGCCAGGAGCTCCGCATCGGGTATCGTGTCGTCAACCACAAGACCAGGCTCCCCAGCTTGGCCGTCGAATTGGTGGAGGGCGCCCTGCCCGGCCGGGCCTTCGTCGCCCAAGTGCCTCCGGGCGGCTCGACCGAGACCCGTTCGCTGAACAGCTTCGTGCAGCGCGGCATCTACCCGCTCCGGATCCTGACGTTGTCGACGACCTTTCCGTTCGGCCTCTTCCTGAAGGAGCGGGACGTCGAGATCCCGGGCGAGATCGTGGTCTGGCCGCGCACGGACCGACCGGTTCCGATCCCACCTTCCGGGGGAGGCTCCGCACCGCGTGCCGACGCAGTGGCGCGGGGGGCCGCGGGCCAGCGAGGCGAGTATCGCGGCCTTCGCTCGTACCGGGCCGGTGACGATCCGCGCGACATCCATTGGCGTTCCTCCGCGCGGCTGGCCGAGCCCGTGCTCCGCGAGTACGAACGCGATGGCGGCCGCACGCGCTGGATCTGTCTGGACCTCCGCAGAAAGCCGTCCGAAGCGGCCGAGGAGTCCGTCGAAGTGGCCGCCGCGCTTGCGGCTCGCGCCGCCTACGAAGGGCGCCCCTTCGGGCTGGTGGCAGGCGACGCCCGTGTCGATCCCGGTCACGGCGTCGGGCAGCTCGAGCGGGTCCTGGACGTGCTGGCCCAGGTGGACTTCAGCGTCGATCACCCACCCAGCCGTCCCCCGGCGGACCCGGCCAACTGCGTCCTCGTGCGGGCTGGAGACGCGGCGTGAGCCTCCGGCTCCTCCACCGTCGGCTGGCCGTCCTGATGGCGTTCGCGGGGTTGGTGGCCTTCGCGGGTGGCGCCGGCTTCGAGCCCGTGTCCGCGGGGCTGGCCGCGCTCGCGCTGGGCGCGGCGCTCTTCTGGCACCCGGACCGCATCCTGTCCGTCCGGCTGGAGCGGCTCTGGCTCCCCCTCGCGTTCCTGCTCGTCGTGCGCGCGACGATCCATGTGCTCCTCATCCGGGACGACGTGGTCGTGCCGGTGGTGGACCTCCTCCTCCTGCTCCTGGCGGCCGAGGCGCTCCGGTCGCTCGATGCGCCCAACGACGTGCGCCTGTATGCGCTCTCCTTCGCGCTGCTTCTCGCCTCCACCGCGTACAGGCCCGGCGTGCTCTTCCTGCTGGCGTTCGTCGCCTACGTCGTCCTGGCCACCCTGGCGCTCATGGTCGGGCACCTGAGTCGGCAGGCTGAAGCGCATGGCGTGCGTGCGATTCCCCTCGGGCGAACGTTGCTGTTCACGACGGGCGGGCTCTCGGGCGTCATCCTGCTCGTCTCGGTCGCGGTGTTCATCACGTTTCCCCGTGTCTCGCGCGGCTGGACCGGACGCGGCGAGACGCTGGCCACCTCGATCGCGGGCTTCAGCGACCGTGTGTCGATCGGGGAGCACGGTTCGCGGATCTATGGCAACCCGGAGATCGTGCTCCGCGTCGAGTTCCCGAACGGTCGGCCGGACAACTTGCTGTCGCTGCACTGGCGCGGCCGCTCCTACGACCGCTTCGACGGAACGCGATGGATCCGGTCACGGGGGCTGCCTCCGTCGTCCGGTCCCTCCCAGTGGTACCGGGAGCGCTGGCCGGGCGGTCGGATCGAGCAGAAGGTCTTCGGCGCTCCGCTCGACGTCCGGGTCCTGTTCGCGCTGCATCCGGTAGTGAGCATCGAGCCGGACAACGGCATTCAACCGCTCTTCGACAACGCGGGCGATTTCGTGTACTGGGGATCGGGCGCACCAGCCTACACCGTGTACTCCCGAGCCGGAACGCCCGACCCGGACAGCTTGCGTGCCGCAGGCGATGGTTACTCTCCTCCCGGACGATACTTCCTGCAGCTTCCGGACGGTGTGGATCCCCGGATCCACGACCTCGCTGATTCGCTTACCGCGGGCCTGACGAACGACTACGACAGGGCCGCAGCCATCCAGCGCTACCTGCGCGGGTTCCAGTACACCCTGGAACTGCCCGCCACCGCCGATGAAGCCACGCTTTCGTGGTTCCTGTTCAATCGGAAGGCCGGGCATTGCGAGTATTTTTCGACGGCCATGGTCGTGCTGCTTCGTGAGCTCGGTGTCGAAGCCCGCAATGTGAACGGATTCCTCGGCGGGGAGTGGAACTCATTTGGCAACTATCTCGCCGTGACGCAGAATCAGGCGCACTCCTGGGTGGAGGTTTGGTTCCCCGGCTACGGGTGGGTCACCTTCGACCCCACACCCGGGGACTCGGGTGTCGGCGAGCGCGC
>JBBSOM010000750.1:0-2302 GCA_038259715.1 Longimicrobiales bacterium | reverse complement strand
GGCCACGGGCTACGAGCGGCGCTTTCCGTTTCTCGGCCCGCATGCCGGCGACGGGAAACTCGACCTCTACCTCGAGCTGTTCCACCGCCACCGGCCCGACCTCTTTTTCATGGGCATCTTCGAGACGGACGGCGCGGCGTACGAACTCCTCGGGCTCCAGGCGGAGGCTGTGGCGGCCTACCTGGAAGCCCATGCGCAGCCATCACCCCGACTGGCGTCGTTCGACGAGCGGCGTCGGTCTGCCCGCCCCGACCTCCACGGAGGCCGGCCCTACCTGAAGTCCCTGCGTCATGCGCACTATGTGCGCGGCGACGTATACTCCCGAGCCCTGAAGGACGCGTGCCGCGCCCTGGAACGTCCCTGACGTGCGACCCATGAGTCTTATGTCACGAACCCGCTTGCTGCCCGCCGTCACCTTGTTGCTTCTCGCCCTTCCCGCATGTGGTGGCGGCGACGCTCCTTCCGGTTCATTGGCCGGGGACTGGGACTACTGGAGCATGCTCGGGGCCGAACCCAGCGGCGGCTTCGACGCGAGGCGCCGCTTCGGCTTCGCACATTTCGACGGGGCAAGGGCCGAGGGCGCGTGGCTGCGGCGGCGCGTGGGGACGACGCTGGAGACGATCGAGGACGTCCGGATCTCGAGCGACTCGCTCTTCCTGGGATTCGACGGAGATGGCGGCTTCCGCGGCGAGATACGTGGCGACACCATCGCCGGGCACCTGCTGCGCGACGGGGCGCTGACCGACCGCGTGTGGCTCGTTCGGCGGACCGCCCCGCCCGTCTGGGAGCCCAACTACCCATTGTGGGACGGTCCGGTGTCGGACTCGACGTACGCGGTCGACATCGACCCTGCTGTGCCGATGACGGCGAGGGACGGCACGACCCTCATGAACTTCGTCGGCCGGCCTGTGGGGCCGGGGCCGTTCGGGGTCGTGATGGAGCGCACTCCCTACCTGCGCATCGACACCGCGAACGCGGTGTTCTGGGCGTCCCGGGGCTACATCTACGTGAAGCAGGACGTACGCGGCCGGGGGGGCTCCGGTGGCGTCCTCGATATGAATGCGATGCAGGAGTCGGACGGATACGACGCCGTCGAGTGGGCCGGCACGCTGCCGGGCAGCAACGGGAAGGTCGGCATGATCGGCCGCTCCAACCCCGGGCTATACACCTGGTACGCCGCCATCGCCCGGCCGCCGCACCTCGCGGCCATCGCGCCGGTGGTCGCCACCGCCGACCCGATCCGGCTGGTGCCCTACATCGACATGGTGTTCAGCCCGACCATCGTGCCGTGGCTCTGCCTCACGGCGGTGAAGGAGACGCTGTCGGATCTGGGACAGGTCGACGAGGTCGAGGCGTTCAACCACCTGCCAGTCATCGAGAGCGCCGAGTTGGCCGGGTGCCCGCGTCGGAAGTTCTGGGACGACTGGTTCGACCACCAGCAGCTCGACGACTACTGGCGCGCGCTGTCCATCGAAGACCGGCTCGACCGCGTGCGGGTGCCCGTGCTGGGGATCTCGGGGTGGTACGACGATGCCCGCGGCACCATCCGCAACTTCAGCCGCATGGAGAAGCTGCCGTCGCATCCGCCGCTCCGCATCGTCATGGACCCCGGGGCGCACAAGGGCATCGACTACGTCAATGGCGACTTCGGCCCGCAGGCGCGCCTGGACCACCGCGCGCTCCAACTCCGCTGGTTCGACCGCTGGCTGAAGGGTGTGGACAACGGGGTCGACACGGAGCCCACGATGAACCTGTTCATCATGGGCGACAATACCTGGCGTACCGAAGACGAGTGGCCCCTCGCGCGCACCCGATTCACGGACTTCTATCTGCACTCGGGCGGCAACGCCAACACGACCGGCGGCGACGGTGCGCTGGACACGATCGCGCCCGCCGCCGAGCCGGTGGACACGTATACCTACGATCCCGCCGACCCCACCCCGTATCTGGTCGACGCGCGCGAGCTGGAGTTGAACCTCAACGAAGACTACGCCGATCTGCACGCCCGTCGACAGGATGTGCTCGCCTACACGAGTGCGCCCCTGCGTCACGACACCGAAGTCACGGGCCCCATGTCGGCGACGATCTGGGCGGCGACCGACGCGCGCGACACGGATTGGAACGTGATGCTCGAGCACGTCTACCCTGACGGGCGCGCTCTAAGACTCCAGGATGGCGTGATGCGCGCGCGCTTCCGCAACGGCTTCGACAAGCCGACGATGCTCACGCCGGGCCGGGTCGAGCGCTACGACATCGACCTCTGGTTCACGGGGATCGTGATCCCGGCCGGCCACCGTCTGCG
>JBBSOM010000749.1:0-2304 GCA_038259715.1 Longimicrobiales bacterium | reverse complement strand
GACGCATTGGTGAAGATCACGACGTAGCGCGGTCCGGCCGGTTTCCGCATCCTTCCGGGGTCGGTATCCACGCGCACACGAGGCTCCCGAGTGCCCCACGTTGCTCCATTCCAGCCTGATCGCCGCCTCTTTCCCTTTAAGTCGAAGTGGTTCGAGAGCAGCGTCGGCGCGGTGCACTACGTGGACGAAGGCGGAGGGGCTCCGATCCTGTTCCTGCATGGGAATCCGACGTGGAGCTTCCTGTACCGGGGCGTGATCATCCGCCTTCGCAAGAAGTTCCGGTGCATCGCGTTGGACTATCCCGGGTTCGGGCTCTCGGCCCATCCCGAGAACTACGGGTACACCCCGGCTGAACACGCGGACGTGGTGCGCGAGCTGGTGCGCCACCTCGACCTGACCGACCTGACCATCATGGGACATGACTGGGGCGGCCCCATCGGCATGCGGGTCGCCCTGGACGAGTTGCCGCGCCTACGCGCCCTGGTGATGGGTAACACATGGTACTGGCCCCTCGACGCCTGGCACATGAAAGCCTTCGCGTACGTCATGAGCAGCGCCCCGATGCAGAGCCAGATCTTCAAACGGAACTTCTTCGTCGACAAGATCATCCCGTTCGGCGTGAAGTACCCGCTCGCTGAAGAAGTCCTCAACCACTACCGCGAACCGCTCGCCACCCCGAAGAGCCGGGTGGGCGTCGCCGAGTTCGCGCGTCAGCTACTCGAATCCAGCTTGTGGCTGGGCGAACTCGCGGACGCGGTTCAGGATCATCTTGCCAACGTGCCCCTCCTGCTCACCTGGGGAATCCAGGACGTGGCGTACTCCCGCGTGTTCATGGAACGCTTTCGTGAGGATTTCCGCCTGTCGACCCTCCACCGGCTCGACGGCAAACACTTCATCCAGGAAGACGCGCCCGGTGAGATCGCGGATGCCATCGAGGCCTTCCTCTCGTCCCCGCGGAGCGGGCCCCAAAGCGGCCCTGATGGTGGGCCGAGGAGCGGCGTATGACGACCCTGTTCGCCGTGGCACTCGGGGGAGCCTTCGGGGCAGTCGCCCGCTACCTCACAGCCGGTTGGCTGCAGGACGCCACCCACGGCTTCTTCCCCTGGGGTACTCTGGGCGTGAACGTCCTCGGCTCGCTCATCCTCGGCTTCAGTATGGCCTGGCTTCAGGGCACGATGGCCTCGACCGAGTTGCGGGCGCTACTGACCATCGGCTTCCTGGGCTCCTTCACCACGTTCAGTACGTTCAGTTACGAAACCGTGGCACTGCTCCGCGACGGGGAATGGGTGCGGGCTACCGGCTACTCGCTCGGTAGCGTGGCCCTGGGCCTGGTCGCGGTCGCCGCGGGTGCCGTGATCGCGTCGACGATTCTGCGGGGAGGTGGCACATGACGGAACGATTCGAAGGGGAGCGCACGCTCATGCGCATCTTCCTGGGAGAGAGCGACCGCTGTCCGGTAGGACCCCACAAGGGCGCGCCGCTCTACGAGGCGATCCTGCTGACGCTGCGGGACGAAGGGTGCGCGGGAGCCACCGTGGTCCGCGCGATCGCAGGGTTCGGGGCCAGCGCACGCCTCCATACCGAGAAGGTCCTCCGCCTGTCGAGCGATCTCCCGATCATCGTCGAGGTCGTGGACCGCGAAGAAATGTTGCAGCGCATGCTGCCCACGCTCGACACGCTGATGGGCGGGGGATTGATCACGCTCGAGCGCGCGCACGTGGTGATGTACCGCGCCGGGGGGCCGGCGGCCGACTGACCCCTCGCCCGCGCGGGGTGGGCGGGGAGTCGTCGGCCACCGAGGCGCGTCAGAGTACGGGACGGCGGCCCTGAATGACCCGGATCAGCACGACCACGATCGCCACCACGAGCAGAATGTGGATGTAGCCACCCATCGTGTATGAGCTGACCATACCGAGAAGCCACAGAATCAGCAGGATGACGAAGATGGTCCAAAGCATCGTTCATATCTCCGGATCGAGGATCGAGGATCGACGCGACGCGACGCGACGCGACGCGACGCGACTGAAGACTGCGCTCGACGGTCTGTGAAAATCAAGGGTTGCAACGACGTGCTGGACGGGCTGATCAGGAGGGGTTCTACCGGACTGCCCGCAGCATTGCCGCCCGAAAGCACAGGGTGCGCGCGAGGTTCTCCTGAAGCCACAGTGAGTCTGCGTCCCAGTCAGCCAAGCGACTTCCTCACGCCCGTTGTAGGGGGCCTGCGGTCCTCGAGACGAGCGTCTTGTATGACTGCTTCATCCTCAAGGGGATCGGCGTTCTCGCCCTCGGCTTCGGCAGTCGCCT
>JBBSOM010000748.1:0-2306 GCA_038259715.1 Longimicrobiales bacterium | reverse complement strand
GAGCCGTGGACGTGCTGCAGGCGGACGCCACGCGCTGTGGTGGAATCACGGGCTTCATGCAGGCGGCGGCGCTCTGCGAGGCCTTCGAGATCCCCCTGTCCTCTCATTGCGCCCCGTCGATCCACGCGCATACGGGGTGCTCCGCCCGGCCGCTCCGCCACATCGAGTACTTCTTCGACCACGTGCGGATCGAACGAATGCTCTTCGACGGCGCCCTTTCCCCGGTGGATGGGCAGCTCCATCCCGACCGTGCAAGGCCGGGACTGGGCCTCGAGTTCAAGCGCCGGGACGCGGAACAATACTCTCTCTAAGCCCAAGGAGTCGAAGGTGCGTGGAACTGGCAAAGAAGGCATCCGCCTTCCCGTGGTCGGGCCGGAGAAGTCCTGGGAGCACTATGCGGGAATGAGGACGGTCCAGAGCACGCACCGCGTGGCGTCGGATCAGCCCGATTATGCCCGTGACCTCGCCGGGGAACTGGCCGACGCGATCCGCGGCGAGGTGCGCTTTGATGCCGGGAGCCGCGCCGCATATTCGACGGACGCCTCCAACTATCGTCAGGTACCCATCGGCGTCGTCCTGCCGCTGGACGAACAGGACGTCGTGCAGACCGTACGCCTGTGCCGGAAGTACGGAGCGCCGATCACATCGCGGGGCGGTGGGACCAGCCTGGCTGGGCAGACCACCAACGTGGCCATCGTCATCGACTTCTCCAAGTACATGGATCGCGTGCTCGAGATCGACGCCGAGACACGCACGGCCGCGGTGCAGCCCGGATGCATTCTGGACACACTACGCTCCCGGGCGGAGGAGGAGTTCGGGCTCACGTATGGTCCCGATCCCGCGACCCACTCCCGCAACACTCTGGGTGGGATGATCGGCAACAACTCCTGCGGCATCCACTCGGTGATGGCCCAGTTCTACGGGCACGGCCCGCTGACCGTCCACCAGGTCGAATCGCTGGACATCGTCACCTACGACGGTGAACGGATGACGGTGGGGGCGACGAGCGAGGCCGAGCTCGCCCGGATCATCCAGGCGGGAGGTCGCAAAGGGCGTATCTACGCCGACCTCGAGGAATTACGGGACCGCTACGCGGACGAGATCCGGCGACGCTACCCCGACATTCCGCGCCGGGTGTCGGGCTTCAATCTGGACTTCCTCCTCCCCGAGCATGGCTTCAACGTGGCGCAGGCCCTTGTCGGCTCGGAGGGAACGTGTGTGGTCGTCGTCTGTGCGCGCGTCAAACTGCAACCGTTCATCCCCGAGCGCGTGCTCCTGGTGCTCGGCTATCCCAGCGTCTATGACGCGGGTGACCATGTGCCGCAGGTCATGGCCCACCGACCGACCGGCTGCGAGGGCATCGACGACAAGCTCATCAGCTACATGCGGAAAAAAGGCATGTATCCGGGCGATATCGAGATGCTGCCCCAAGGTGGAGGCTGGCTGTTCGTGGAGTTCGGCGGTGAAACGAAGGACGACGCGGAGGCTCAGGCGCACAAGCTCATGGCGGAGTTGGAGAATACCGACGACGCGCCTACGGCGAAGCTCTTCACGGACGAGTGGGAGAAGAAGCAACTCTGGCAGGTGCGAGAGGCGGGACTCGGGGCAACCGCCCACGTGGCGGGCATGCCCGAGTCGCATCCAGGGTGGGAAGACGCGGCGGTGGCCCCCAGGAACGTCGGCGCATACCTACGGGAATTTCGGGACCTGTTGGAGGAGTTTGGCTACGACTGCGCTCTGTACGGGCACTTCGGCCAGGGTTGCATCCACTGTCGGATCGACTTCGACCTCAAGACCCGCGAAGGCGTCCGGCAGTGGATGGCATTCCTCGAGCGGGCGGCGCACCTCGTCGTCAAGTACGGCGGGTCGCTCTCCGGTGAGCACGGAGACGGTCAGGCTCGGGCCGCTCTGCTGCCGATCATGTATGGTGAGGAACTCGTCCATGCTTTCGGCACCTTCAAGCGTATCTGGGACCCGGATGGACGAATGAACCCGGGAAAGATCGTCGACCCCTACAGGCCGGACGAGAATCTGCGGGCGGGACCGGACTACGAGCCCAAGCGTCCCTCCACCCACTTCAAGTTCCCCGAGGACGACAATTCCTTTGCGAACGCGGTCGCGCGCTGCGTGGGCGTGGGGAAGTGCCGGAGCGACGAAGACGGCACGATGTGCCCCAGCTACATGGTCACGCGCGAGGAGGAGGATTCGACGCGGGGGCGGTCTCGTCTGCTGTTCGAAATGCTACGCGGCGACGTCATAGGCGACGGCTGGCGGGATGAACACGTGAAGGATGCGCTCGAACTGTG
>JBBSOM010000747.1:0-2308 GCA_038259715.1 Longimicrobiales bacterium | reverse complement strand
CCGAATCCTCCAGCCCGGACGTGGCCCGCCCCGGGTTCGCTCGGCCCAGTCGGGCGTTCAGCGAATCGAGGCTTGTGGACAGGGAATCGGCTGCCGCCACCAGGGTTGTGTCTCCCTTCGCGGTCCGCACGAGCTTCTTCGCGTCGGTGAGCTGACCGCCGAGCCGGCGGAGCGCGGTCTGTGCGTTGCGGAGGGTCGCGCCGATGGCCGCGCCGGAAGCCACCGCGTCGTGCCGCGCCCGGAGCGCCGTGAGGTCGGGGTTCGGCACGCGCGGATCGAGGCGTACCTGCACCGCCTGCTCGGACACGGCTTCGCCGACGTCCAGGCGGACGGTGTACGTGCTCGGTAGTACCAGCGGCCCGCGGACCGTGCCCCCGCCGCCACCGCCACCGCCCCCACCGCCACCGCCACCGCGACTGACGCCCGAGGTGTCCACTTGGACCGGGGCGTCCTCGCGCATGTCCCACACCACCTGGTGAAGGCCGGACTCCGCGGGGCCCTCAAGCGTGCGAAGGGTGTCGCCGCCCGGCGTCATCACGGTGAACGTGGCCTTGCCGTCGTGATCGGCCTTCACCCAATAGCGCAGGAGCGCTCCGTCGGGTGGGTTCTTCGCCTCGTAGGCGTCCCCCCAGAAGGGCCAGCCGCCGGGTCGGAACCACTCGGTGGCCTGGGCGACCGGGAAGAACGCGACATCCTGGGCCAGCGCTTTATCGTGCGCGATCGAGACCAACGGATTCAGGTCGTCCATCACCCAGATGCTCCGGCCGTGTGTGCCGAGCACCAGGTCGTTGTCCCGCGGGTGGACCTGGATGTCGTTGACCTTCACGGTGGGCATGTTGGCCATCCGGTGCCACGACGCGCCCCGGTCGACGGACACGAAGACGCCGATCTCATCGCCGACGAAGAGCAGGTTGGGCTCGGTCGGGTGCTCCCGGACCACGTTGACGCTCCACTCGGGGAGCCCGTTCACGATGGGCTTCCACGTCGCGCCATAGTCCTCGCTGACGTAGACATACGGCTTGTAGTCGTCGTCGGAGTGACGGTCGAAGGCGGCGTACACGCGCCCGGGCTCGGCGTACGACGCCTCGATCCGGCTGACCGTCGCACGGCCGGGCAGTCCCGGCACGTTCGAGACCACGTTGGTCCAGGTCGCCCCGCCGTCCTTCGTCACCTGGAGGTTGCCGTCGTCCGTGCCGGCGTACAGGACGTCGCCCGACAGCGGGGACTCCTCGATGACGGTAACCGAGCCGTAGTTGCTCGTGCCGTCGTTGCCCGAAAGCGTCTTGTCGGTAACACGCGCGCCCATGATCTCCAGCGTGTCGCGATCGATCTGCTTCGTCAGGTCCGGGCTCGCTTCCTCCCAGGTGGCGCCCCGGTCCTTGGAGCGCATGACGTGGTTGTTGCCGACGTAGACCCAGCCGGGATGGTGGTGCGATGCCGTGATCGGTGCGTTCCAGTTGAAGCGGTAGTCACGGTCCGGCTTTGTATCGGTGGGGCGTGCCAGGGGCCGGAATCCCTTCGACTCTCCGGTGGTGAAGTTCAGCCATCCGGCGTTGCCGCCCTGTGACTCCGTGTAGACGATGTTCGAGTCCGTCGGATCGAAGGTGTTGTAGAAGCCGTCGCCTCCCCAGACGTCCACCCAGTCGCGGTTCTTGAGGCCATAGCCGGTCGTGGTCTCGTTCGGCGCGCACCACGAGCTGTTGTCCTGCAGGCCACCGCACACGCGGTACGGGTCGCTCATGTCGAGGCCGATCTCGTAGAACTGCCCGATCGCGAAGTTGTTGAGCAGAGCCCACTTCTTCGATCCGTCCCACGTCACGGCCACGCCGCCGTCGTTGCCGATGAGCACGTGGTCGGAGTTGCTCGGGTCGATCCAGATGGCGTGCGTGTCGACGTGCACACCTTCCGCGGCGTCGCCCTCCCACCAGGTCTTGCCGCCGTCGTCGGAGGCGTTGAACGACACGCCACCCATGTAGATGCGGTCGGGGTTGTTGGGGTCGATGCGCACCTGGCTGAAGTACATCGGTCGCGGGTTCCGGTCGCTCACCTTCTCCCACGACTCGCCCCGGTCCCGGGAGCGGTACAGACCACTGTCGTCCCCCGACGCCTCGACGGACGCATACACCAGGTTCCCGTCGTGCCGATACACGTCGAGCCCGATACGCCCCTTCTCGCCGACGGGGAGCCCGTTCTCGAGCTTCTTCCAGCTGTCGCCCCCATCGGTGGTGCGCCAGATCGCGCCGCCACCGCCGCTTGCGCTGAACCCCCACGCGGTGCGCCGGCGCTGGTACGTCGCGGCGAAGAGCGT
>JBBSOM010000746.1:0-2312 GCA_038259715.1 Longimicrobiales bacterium | reverse complement strand
TACGGATCCGTGGGATTCAGCGAGAGGGCTCGTTTGAAGCGCTCATAAGCGACCCCCTCGAGCCCCATCTCACGCTCCGCGGTCCCGAGCCAGCAGTGGATCGCGGCCTCGTCATCGTATTCCGTGAGGTGCTCGAGAAGGAGCTCGGCCATTCCGTTCCAGTCCCCCTCGTCCCCCAGCGACAGCGCACGCTCGAGGAGCATTTCCAGATCCGTCACGAAACCTCGACCAAGCTGGTGCCGGTCATCTCGGTGGGCTGAGGAATGCCCATGCACGCCAGCACGGTGGGGGCCACGTCCGCCAGACGGCCGGGACCGCCCACCAGACGAAACCGCCCCGAGGGGTCGATCACGAAGAGGTCCACGGGCTCGGTAGTGTGCGCCGTGTGGGGGCTCCCGTCCGGCTGGAGCATCTTCTCGCAGTTACCGTGGTCCGCGGTGATCAGCGCCACCCACTCGCCGTCGGCGGCGGCCACTCGATCCAGCAGTCCGCCCAGGAGGCCGTCGACCGTCTCGACCGCCTTCACCGCCGCGGGGATGACCCCCGTGTGCCCGACCATGTCCGGGTTGGCGAAGTTCACGAGAATGAAGTCGTAGCTGCCCGCGTCCATTCCTTCGGTCACCTCGGCCGCCACCCCGGCGGCGCTCATCTCGGGCTGGAGATCGTAGGTGGCGACCCTGGGCGACGGCACCAGATGTCGATCCTCGCCGGGGTTGGGCGTCTCCACCCCACAGTTGAAGAAGTACGTCACGTGGGCGTACTTCTCCGTCTCGGCCACCCGAAGCTGGTTGTGACCGTGCTCAGCCACGACCTGCCCCAGTCTCTGTTCGATGTCTCGTGGGGGGAATGCGACTTTCACGCGAAAGTGGGACTCGTACCGGGTGAGCGTGGTGACGTCCTTCAAGGGCGGCCGGCGCTCGAACGCGTCGAAGTCCGGCACCGTGAGCGCGCTGCAGAGTTGGCGCATCCGGTCCGCGCGGAAGTTGAACAGGATGACGGCACCTCCGTCCTCGATCCCGCGCTCCCCTGCCCCGGCGATCACGACCGGGGGCACGAACTCGTCGGTGACCCCGTCCTCGTAGCGCTTCCGCAGAAAGCGCGGCGTGTCCTCGACGACATCGCTCTTCCCCTCCACGATGGCCCGGTACGCCTTCTCCGTGCGGTCCCAGCGTTTGTCGCGGTCCATTGCGAAGTAACGCCCGCTCACCGTCGCGATCTTCCACCCGGGGGCGTCGTCGCACAGGTCGGCGACGTGACCCACGAAGCCCGCCCCGCTGGTGGGCGACGTGTCGCGCCCATCGGTGATGCAGTGCACGCGCACGTCCAGGTCGGGAGGCAGGAGCGCAAGGAGCGCCTCCAGGTGACGGATGTGGGAGTGTACGCCGCCATCGGAGACCAGACCCACCAGATGGAGCGCCCGACCGCTCGAGCGGAGCCGTGCGACGGTCTCGTCCAGCCCGAGAGCGGCGCCCAGTTCTCCGTCCGCGATGGCCCTGTCCACCCGGGCGATGTCCTGGTAGACGATGCGGCCCGCGCCCAGGTTCATGTGGCCCACCTCCGAGTTGCCCATCTGGCCCTCGGGAAGCCCCACGTCGGCGCCGGAGCATGCGAGTCGGGTGCGGGGAGCATGATCGTAGAGGTCGCGGAAGCGCGGCACGCGCGCCTGCTCGGGCGCGTTCCCCTCCCACGGCGGATCGTTGAATTCGGAGTGACCCCAACCGTCGAGAATCACCAGGAGAACTTTGCTCATGCGCTGAATCTAACGCGAGCCCCGGCGCGCTCGGAGAGGGGCGCGGAGGAGCGTCACCGCCGCGGTGCCGGATTGCGCCCGACCCGTCATCTTCCTACGGTCTCGTTCCGCTTACGCGATCCCTCGCCCCGTTCGCTTCTTCGTCTCGACAGGAGTCACCCGTGCGCTATTCCCCCTTCCGCATGGAGCGGTACCAGTCCACGTACGAGCACCGTGTGGACATCAATTTGTCGGAGTCCGGCGTGCACCCCCTGACCGTGCGCGGGCTGCTCGATCTGGCCGGAACGGGTGGCGACGTGGACAATGTCCGTCTCGGGTACGGCCAGTCGAACGGGTCCGATGAGCTCCGCGCGCGCATCGCCGCGCTTTACCCCGGCGCGACGGACGCGAACGTCCTGGTCACGGTGGGTGGCGCGGAGGCGAACTTCACGTCCTTCTGGCACCTCATTGAGTCCGAAGGCGAAGCCGCGGTGTTGCTGCCGACCTACGGACAGGTGCCGGGTCTGCTCGCCTCCTTCGGCTCCCGGATCCACCCGGTGAAGCTGGTCGAGGAGCGTGGGTG
>JBBSOM010000745.1:0-2315 GCA_038259715.1 Longimicrobiales bacterium | reverse complement strand
GCTCCCACCCCCGGCGCCCGTCGAAGTCGGCGATGAGCACGAGCAGCCGATACGTCGCTGCGTGGATGTGCGCGGCCAACATGGCGATCTTGTCGCCGAGCACTTCGAGCGCGTCGTCCTCATCGAGCGCGGGGACGGTATCGAGCGCGAGGGCTAGGTCGAGCTCGGGGGGCTCGTGACACGCGGGGGCGACCTCGCCGTAGGCAACGGGCGCCGCCTCCCGAACCATCGTCCACCGAGCGGAGGGCCGACGTCGACACAGCAAGTCGTCGTAGCCGGCAGCTGAGGGACGACCAGACCCAACGGAACGCGATGCAGGGACACGAAGCACGGGCAAAACCTCTTTCTCGGGGGCACCGAAGACACCCCGAAATATAAGACCGGGTCGGGCGGCCCTCTGACGTGACCGACACGGCCCGAACGCGCCCGTCGAGGCTTACCGAGCCCGCCCAATGCGCCCACGCCCCGTAGAGGGGCCGGCCGCCGCCACGCCGGAGCCGTCCGCACCGGATGCCGGACCCCACCGACTTCAGTTCCCAAAAGTTGTCAATGTCTGGATAGGACAACTTGCGCCTGATCCGACGCCTTCCTCCCGCCACATTGCGGCACATGCCCTCAGGGCGGACGATCGCGAAGTCAACCTGTCCGGAACTCGTCGTCGTTGCCGAGTTGCCGGCTAAGGATCTACATCTAGCGGAGGGCACGACCGTCCAAATCGAGACGCGCACCCGCGGCACGAGGGCGCGCGCAGGCCATGAGAGGCGCCTGGGGCCATGAGTCACGTCCGGCCATAAGGGGCGCAACGGAGGTTGCCCGTACGACCATGAGCGTGCCGAGGACAGCGAGGCTGCCGAAGTGGAAGCGTTTCTGCGCTGAGGTGGCCGCTGCCGTGGGGGCAGCCTGGATCCTGGCTTGCCCGGTCGCACCCCAGGAACTCGTGGGGGTGACCGTGGACGCGGGTTCTGGGAGGCCGGTGCCCTGGGCCCAGGTGAGTGTCGTCGGAGCAGACGGAATCGTGAGGACGTCTACGTTGTCGGACCCCGCCGGGCGATTCGTGCTGCAGCCACCTGGTCTGGACACCGTATTCATCCACGGGGAAGCGCTCGGGTATCTCGACGCTCTCGTGGCACCGCTGACGGGAGGTCGGACGAGCGAGGTGGTGCTGTCACTTGCTCCCGCGCCGGTGTCTGTCGAGGGCCTGGATGTTGTGGCTGACCGCGTCTCGCCCGTCCTGGAGGGACAGGGCTTCTACGAGCGAAAGAGGTGGGGGCGTGGTTGGCAACTCGATCGCTACGACATCGAAAAGCGTGGGTGGTCCACTTCAGTGGCCGACGCCCTCCGTGCGCTACCAGGAGTGAGCGTGGACAACAGCGACGTCGTCCGGCTGAGGGGGATGTCGAGCTTCAAAGGAGAATGCCCGTATCGCGTCTATCTCGACGGCGTGCTCGTCGTGACCGAGCCCTATCGGGAAGATGCCCTCTGGGCGAGAGAACTGGTGCCGATTCAGGCGATCGAGGGCATGGAAGTGTATGCCCGACCGTCGCAGGTGCCCATCCAGTGGGGGGGCGACGGGTGGATGCGGGGTCGTTTTGATCTGGACACGAAGGGGAAGCGGCGGGTAGGGGCCGCGCTGCCACTCGTACGCGGCTCCCCCTCCCCTCACCCCCGCGGCCGGATCCCGTCCCCTACGTCCACCGGATGGTTCGGGTCGTCGTACGGACGCAGGTGCTCCTCCAGGAACGCCCAGCTCCGGTTCCATGAATCGCGCTGGGCGGGCGAGTCCACGCGCTCGAGCGTGACCGGGTCGACGCGCCGGCTGAAGGCGTGGCCGACGCTTCTGCCCCATGGCGCCGGATCGACGTAGATCTTCGTCTCGGTGATGTCGGCCTTCGTGGCTTGCAGCTTGTAGACGAGCTGGCTGTCCTCCTCGAAGTCCACGTCCTCGTCGTTCGTGGCGACGTGCACCAGGAGCGGCGTCTTCAAGCTGTCCACCGCGTAGTAGGGCGAGCGCTCGATGTAGATGTCGCGCTTCTCGAAGGGGAGCCCCTGAATCCGCTTCTGCGTGCTGAAGCCGCGCTGGTAGCCGGGCCCCTTGAACGAGAGCCTGAAGATCAGGTTCGACACCGGCACGATGGCGGCGCCCGCCTGGAACGGATGGTTGGGCCGGGTCAGGTTGAGCACGGTGATGTACCCGCCGTGGCTCCACCCCATCATGCCGACGCGGTCCGGGTCGACGTGCGGGAGGTTCTGCACCATCCAGTCGTACGCGGTCGCCACGTCGTCGATCTCGTAGCCGCCGTAGTCGATGGCATTGT
>JBBSOM010000744.1:0-2315 GCA_038259715.1 Longimicrobiales bacterium | reverse complement strand
CGGCGTCCGGTTGAACCGGTGGCCGGCGGAAGAGGGGAAGGCCCGGAAGGGCGTCGCCCTCGTATCCGAGCTGCGACAACGGCAGGGATCGACGGGACTTCCTGGCCATGGACCGGGCACGGAAGGAAAGAATGCGAAAGAGCCAGGTCCGGAGGGTCGAGCGTCCCTCGAAGCGTTGGATGCCCTCGAGCGCCGCGATCCACGTCTCCTGGACGACGTCGTGGGCGTCGTCACGGGAACGGACGTGATGCATGGCCGCGTTGAGCATGGCCGGCTCGAGGTGGCGGACGGCCTCGTTGAAGGCGGCCTGGTCCCCGCTGAGCAAGGCGCGGCCGAGCAATGGAGAAGCGGTATCGGGAGGGGGCAGCACCGCGTTGGGCAGCGTGCCCACGCGCTCCCGAGGGGTCCGGAGGGGTCTCGCCGACATGATGGGCTCGGAAAAAGGAAAAAGAAGTTCGCCCGGGTCGGTGCCCCAGGGCGGACGTCACGATCAGCCGTTTCACAGGGCGTGGCTGTCCCTCGACATTGCCAGAAGCGTGCCCGTCCACTCCATGGGTCCCACGGGGTCGTGGGTCGCAGGAATGCCTTGCGTCAATGGCGTTTCCACGCCGCGCCGGGGTGGGGAAATCTTCCCCATGTGGAGGACATCCCCACCCCGCACAGCGGGAGGGACGGATCCCCGTTCGACAGCGCGTCCCGGCGGGAGGAGGCCAGGAAATTCAGCGGACACAACCCTTCCGACGCCGTCCGCGAAGCCGGATTCCGGAAACGATTCGTGCGTGAGAGGTCCTGGCACGGACGCTGCTTTGGGCCGTGCTCAGAACACCATCGATTCGCCCCGCAAGGAGGGGAAGATGTCTCACGATCCATTCGGTAGCCTGGAGGACTGGGGTCGCGTCCTCGTCACCCTGGAGAAGCTCACGGAGCAGGGGCGGCTCGATCACGTTCAGCCCGGACTGATTCGGCTGCTTCGCTATCGAGACAACTGGAAGCTCCGGGAACACACGCTCATCGCTGTCCGACAGGTCGAGAACCCGAGCGCCGACCTGGTGACCGCAGTCATGAACGTCCTCATGGACATCTATACGTTCGTCGACGCGCGCATTCTCGCCGCGAAAGCGTTGGCACATCTCGGGTGCCGGGTCGGCCTCATCGATGAGGTACCGGGTGTGGACACGGACTCCGTCCGCTCCGTCCTGGCGAGTCAACTCGAAAGCCCCGAGGCCCCCGTGCTCACGCGGGCGATCGAAGGCGCCATCCGCAAGCTCGACGAGTCGCTCGTCGCCGCACGCTGACGTCATCTCCCACATCCTAGACCGAAAAGGAAGACGAATATGGTTATCGGGATCCCCACGGAAATCATGCAGGGCGAGCGTCGTGTCGCCGCGACTCCGGAGACGGTGAAGGAGTACCGTCGCCTCGGCTTCGACGTGCTGGTCGAGGAGGGTGCCGGCCTGGGCATTTTCGCCTCCGACGAGGACTACGCGGCCGCGGGAGCGGAAATCGTCGACGGACCCGAAGCGCTCTACGGGGGCGCCGACCTGGTCCTGAAGGTCAAGCAACCCATGCACAACGCGGTGCTGGACCGCCATGAAGTCTCGATGATGAAGCCGGACGCCGTGCTCGTGGCGTTCATCCATCCTGCGACCTCATCCAACCATGAGTTGGTGCGCATGCTTCGGGACAGGAACATCACGTCCTTCACCCTGGATTCGGTGCCCCGTACGCTTTCGCACGCGCAGTCGATGGATGCACTGACCTCCATGAGCACCGTGACCGGCTACCGCTCGGTGCTACTTGCGGCGACGTACTTCCCCCGGTTCATCCCTGTGATCGGCACGGCCGTCGGCGCAACGCGCCCGGCGAACGTCCTCGTTCTCGGCACGGGCGTCGTCGGTCTGCAGGCCATCGCCACGGCCAAGCGGTTGGGAGGTGTCGTCACGGCGCTGGACGTCCGGTCCGAGGCTATGGAACAGGCCGGTTCGCTGGGGGCGAAGCGAAGCGACTTCGTGGTGCCCCAGGAGTTGGCGGTGGGCGCAGGTGGCTACAGCCAGGCGCTCCCCTCGGAGTGGATCGAAAAGGAGCGGGCCCACCTCGCGCCCGTGCTGGAGAAGATGGATGTCGTCATCGCCAGCGCTCTGGTTCCCGGCGAAGAGGCTCCCGTCCTCATCACCACGGAGATGGTGAGGCGCATGAAGCCCGGGTCGGTGATCGTGGACGTGAGCGTGGATCAGGGCGGCAACTGCGCCGAAACCGTCCCGGGCAAGACCGTGGTCGTCGAGGACGTGACCATCTGCGGAATCGCGAACATCCCT
>JBBSOM010000743.1:0-2318 GCA_038259715.1 Longimicrobiales bacterium | reverse complement strand
GTCCTCCCGGTGGAGTTGGTAGCGGAGCCAGGTCCCCTGTTCGAAGCCCGGCTCATTGCCCCGTGAACCCCGGGAATCGAGTCGCTCGAGGGCGAGTGCGATATCCCCGCCGAGCGTGGTGGGATTCGCGAACATCCCCCGGAAGATATTCGTGTTGAGATCGCCCGTGCCGGCCTCGATGAGCGAGTAGGCGCGGCCATCGGAGAACCGGAAGGTGGACAGATCGATCCGGACCTCACCGGGACGGCGCTCCAGCCGCACCCGCGTGATGCCGCCGAGCCCGACCCGCGAGAGGTCGACGCTGGCGCCGCCGAGCGGTGTGAGCTCGAACCCGTCCCTGAAGACTCGGATCCGCCCACCCCCGAGCCCGAAGGCCGTGACCCCGAGCGGCGTGCCGAAGTCGCCCGCGCGCAGAGCGATCATGCCCGGAACCGTCTCGACGAGGTCGACCAGTGTCAAAGCCTCCGTCGCGAGGATCGCCTCGTGGTCCCACGTCCAGACCCCCCCGCCCCACCCTCCGGAGGGCCGTTCGGCGATGTCCGGAAGGTTGTAGAAGATCGTGTCGGCGGAAATGGAGTCCTGCTGGATCGTGTCCGGAGGGAGCGGGCGGCCGAGCGAGTCCACACGAAGCGTATCCGCGCGAAGCGTATCGGCACGCACCGTGTCCGGCGGAACCTGGGCACGAAGCGGCCCGGCGAATACGGCCGTGACGCCGAACGCGACGATCAAGGCACGTACGAACGCCCCGGCCCGTGGGCCGGATCGGGGCGCGAAGAGACGGGACACGAGCACGGTCAGCCGACGCGGCTCCTCACCCACTCCACGAGGAGGCGCGTGGGGAAGCCGTACCCGCCCTTGCGCTGATAGGGAAGCTTGCCGTCCCCGTAGGCGGTCCCGGCAATGTCGAGGTGCGCCCAACGCGTCTCTCCCACGAATTCCGACAGAAAACAAGCTGCTGTGATCGACCCGGCAGGCCGACCGCCGACGTTCATCAGGTCGGCGGTCCCACTTTCCAGTTGCTTCTTGTACTCGTTCCATAGGGGAAGGGGCCAACACCGCTCACCTGAGCGCGTTCCAGCCGTCCGGAGTTCCTCGACCAATGCGTCATCATTGCCGAATACGCCGGCTGCGACATGGCCGAGCGCGATGACCACCGAGCCGGTCAGCGTCGCGCAGTCGACCATCGCGGCTGGGTTCATGCGGGCTCCCCACGCCAAGGCGTCGGACAGGATCAGCCGGCCCTCGGCGTCCGTGTTGATGACTTCGATGGTCTTCCCAGCCAGGGACTGGATGACATCGCCCGGCTTGACCGCCGTCCCCGACGGCAGGTTCTCGGAGGACGGAACGATGCCGACCACGTTGGCCTGCACGCCGAGTTCGGCCACGATCTGCATGGCGGCGATGACCGCCGCACCCCCCGACATGTCGAACTTCATGTCCTCCATACCCGAAGCCGGCTTGATGGAGATGCCACCCGCGTCGAAGGTGAGCCCCTTCCCCACGAGCACGAGCGGTGCCACACCCTCCGCACCTCCCTTGTGCTCCAGGATGATGAGGCGCGCCTCCTCCTCGGATCCTCTCGATACGGCCAGGATCGCGTGCATCCCTTCCTTCAGCAGCCGTGCCTCGTCGAAGATCGTCACCCCGAGGCCCACTTCGGCGGCCATGCGGGTGGCCTCATTCGCGAGGTGCGAGGGCGTCGCGACGTTGCCCGGCCGGGACTGGAGCGTGCGGGCGAAGTTCTCGCCCCGCGCGATGATCGCCCCGATGCGCGCCCCCTCGGCGCAGGCGGCAGCGTCCCCCGGGCCGAAGAGGTCGGCCACCTCAACGGGCGCGGGTGCGTCGGCGGCCGGCTTCTTGAGTTCGGTGAAACGCCAAGCGGCGAGCGCCACGCCCTCGGCCGCGGACTGCGCCCGCACGCCATCGTCCAGATCGCCCGCGTCACCCAACCAGAGCGAAACGGCCCCCAGGCCGAGGCGCTCCGCCAACCGCACCGCGCGTCCCCCCAGTCGGCGCATCTGCTCCGCGTCGAAGGCCTCGGTCTTGCCGATGCCGAGGAGCCCCACGCGGACCGGGCCGGCACCCTCCCCGTACACCACGACCTCATCCGTCGCTCGACCCTTCAGGTCACCCGATGCGAACGAGCGGTCGACCGCGCCCGAAAGCAGGTCGTCGACCCGGGCCAGAAAGCCGCCCGCTGCGGCAGTCCCCTCCGGGACCCCGACCACCAGAAGCGGGGTTTCGTGGGAAAGAGCGTCTGCATCGTCGAAGCGGACCTGCATGGAGAAAGCTCGTGGTTTGGAGATCGGGAGACGTTC
>JBBSOM010000742.1:0-2337 GCA_038259715.1 Longimicrobiales bacterium | reverse complement strand
GGGCACCGGCCGGTCGGACTTTCCGCTCGATTCCGCGACGATCAACCTCGATGCGTTCGTTCAGGACATCGACGAGTTGCGGATGGCCCTCGGTTATGAGCAGGTGACCGTGCTCGGCCATTCGTTCGGCGGGCTGATCGCCCTCGCTTACGCGCACGCGCACCCAGAAAGCACGAAGGCTCTGATCCTCATGGACTCATCCGAGCCGGGCCACCGCTTCAGGGAGGAGACTTTGCGGCGCCAGGTAGCGGAGCGGACGTCCGCGGACTCCGTCGAGATCGCGGCCGCAACGTCCGATCCAGGCTACGAAGCACGGGATCCGGCCACGCTGAGCCGCATCTACCGGGCGGCGTTCCGGGGCACCATGCGCGTGCCGGATCGGGTGAAGGAACTCCACCTCGACCTTTCCGCCCGCACCGCGAAGAACGGGCCCGATGTCGCACGCTTGCTCGGCGCATCGATCGGGGCGGACTTCGACTGGTGGGGATGGCTGGGAGGCGTGCATATGCCCACCCTCGTGCTCCAGGGACGCTACGACGTGCCGCCTCTGAAGATGGGGCAGGAACTCGCTGCCGCCTTTCCGAAGGGCCGCTTCGTCGCGCTCGAGAGCGGCCACTTTCCCTACATCGAGGATCCGCAGGGCCTGGCGGAGGCCGTTTCGGCGTTTCTCACGGACCTGACGCGGTGAGCGAGCAGTCGGTCGCCGGCGGCCTTCGCCGGGTTGCTGTGACGCTCGCGGTCTACGCGGTGGTCGGGGGGATCCTGTGGTGGATCGCACCCGCGTTCCAGCGACTCCTCCTGCTTCCCATGCTCTTTGGCCGGGTGCTACGGGGCGCGCTCCTTCTCGGCGTGCCGCTCGCGGCCGTGCTCGCGTGGCGGTATCCCTCTCTCGGCGAGCGAGACTCCGCGGAATGACGTTCCGTCAGGGTGTCAGGTCGGGTTGGTACGTCGTTGCGAACTCGAGGAAGCGGGAGACCTGGGACATATCTTTGCCCATGTAGCGGATGGTGTGGGAGTCGACGCGCACCACGCCGGGCAGGTATGCGAGGACCTCCGCGGGCATGTAGTTCTTGAAGGAGATATCGAGGGAGATCGGCCCTTTCAATGTGTACGGACGGAAGTCGTCCAGGCGGCCGAGCGCCGACTTCACGCGCTCGCGGATCAGCGCGTAGGACGCCTCCGGCATGAGCGTGCGCGCCGAGTGGAAGCTGATGTTGTATTTCGTGACCGCCGTTTCCAGGTCGCCGAGCAGCTCCCGGGCCTCCTCGGCGATCGCGTCGTCGCCGGAAAGCATGATGACCGGGACGCCGAAGTCCCCGGCGATCGCCGCGCTCACGCCCGCCTCCGGCATGTTCTGGCCGTTCAACTTCAGCCCGGTCAGGTTCGCGCTCGACATCGTGTGCGCGCGCACACCGCGCGGGTTTGCCGTACTGGCGTGGTAGCCGATGAAGAGGACGGCGTCGAACGTCGAGTCGATCCCTTCCATCATCCCGAGCGGGCGGGGCCAGGAGCGCACGAGCTGGATGTCCCGCGGGAGCCGCTCCATGAGCAGGTTCTCCCCGTTTCCATGGGAGTCGCTCACCAGGATCTGGGTGGCTCCGGCCTCGCGGGCGGCCTCGATCGCCGCGTTCACCTCGGCGGTCATGATCTCCCGGAAGCGCTCGTATTCGAAGCCCGATGGCCCGAGCTGGTCGGCGGTCACGGTTCCCACCACGCCCTCCATGTCGGCGGAGATGTACACCTTCAGTCCGCGTTGCGCCCGGGCCGGGGCGGCCGCCACGAGGGTAGCTGCCGCGCACAGGGTCAGGGCGGTCATGGCACGGCGTATTGGGCGATGCGGGGAGGTCATGGTTTCTCCGTTTCGGAAGCGTTCTTGTCCACATGGTCGAGCGAGTCGGCGCACTGCCGCACCACTTCGCCGGCGGGGAGGATCTCGTGGATTCCCGCCACGGAGCGGCCGGCCTGCCAGTACTCGCCCGAGCCGGCCTCGTCGAGCGAGTCGCGTTTGAGCTTGCGGATCGATCGCAGGTGGAAGAGCGTCCGCATCCATTTCTTGGTCCGGCGGCCCCGGAACATCCAGCGGGCGAAGGGCCCGACCTTCAGCCCCAGCCGGCGTACATACGGCGTTTCGATGACGGCGACCGGCACCCCGGTCAGCCGCTCGGTCAGGACGATGTCCTCCTCGTCGGCGTCGAGGATGGCCTGCTTGTAGGGCTCGGATGCATGGCACTCGACGGTGGCGATGAAGCGCGTTCCCATCTGGACACCGGCGTACCCGAGGTGGATCGCCTCCGCGTACTCCTCGGGGGTGCCCACGCCGCCCGCGCACACGACGGG
>JBBSOM010000741.1:0-2346 GCA_038259715.1 Longimicrobiales bacterium | reverse complement strand
CTTGTTGATATCGTCGACGACCCAGCTCCAGATGAGGTTGCTGGGCGCTTCGATCTCGAGTAGCCGACCATTCACGGTTCCGTCCCAGCCGGGCTTCGGTTGCGCCTCGAACGTGAACTCCGCCTCCGGCTCGAGGCTGAACCCCACGACGGGCAGGAGCCATTCGGAGAGGAGTACGGGGTCGGTGAGTGCGCGCCATACCTTCTCCGGCGACCGGTGCAGGTCGAACTCCAAGGAGACGGATTCCGTTTGAGCCGGAGGCTTGGCATCGGAAGTCATTCGTCCATCCTCTCCAGGAGGTGCTCGAGGCGTTCGACGCGCTCGGTCCAGAAGGCGCGGTAGTGGGCGATCCAGTCGATGAGGGGCTTCATCCCCCGCGGTTCGACCCGGTAGTAGACGCAGCGCCCCTCGCGTCGGCCATGCACGAGACCGGCGTTCCTCAGCGCGTTGAGGTGCTGCGAGATCGCGGGCTGCGAGATGTCGAAGCGGGCGGTGAGCTCCTTCACCGCCGCTTCGCCAAGCGTGAGCGATTCGAAGATCGCCCGGCGGCTGGGGTCGGCCAGCGCCTTGAAGATCCTCCCTTCCACCTCAGCGGCTACCTGCATAGAAGAGATATAAGCAGTCGCTTATGAGATGGCAAGCGCCCGGATCGACGCGAGGGAACCGCTCTCTACGTCATCATATGTAGGCGCTACGTCATGACACGTACGGCGCAGCGACCTCCGTTCGGGGCACTTTGTTCGACACAATAGAACCTGTGCAGGAGAGTCCGCCCGATGGATCGTTGTGCATCACATGGTACGGGTCCGTGTCCCCCCCGCCGGACCCCGGTGTGGAGCCCCCCTTCCTCGCCTCTCCCTCCGGGTGCGTGTGGCGATCCCCTCTGCTGCCGCCATACGTGTCCCGATCCCCTACAGGCCGGAGCGATCGCTCCGGTCCCCGCAGAGAGCCTTCCCTCCTCAGCAGCACGAAGGCTCCGCACCGGCACGTTATGGTCCATCGGGCGGCTCGGCAGGGTCGTGGTCTTTCGCCCCACAACCCCTATGGCAGGTACGCCATCGCGTCGATCTCGACGCGCAACCCAACGTTTGGCAGCGAAGCGACCTGAACGGTCGTGCGCGCCGGCCTGTGCTCCCCGAAGACGCGCGCGTACACGGCGTTCATAGCGGGGAAGTCACGCATGTCGACGAGAAAGACACCACAGCGGAGGACGTGCGACAGGTCGGTACCTGCCGCGTGAAGAATCGACTCGAGGTTACGAAACACCTGCTCGGTCTGGGTCTCCACGTCGGGGCCGGCCAACCGACCGGTCGCAGGGTCGGTCGCGCCTTGGCCCGAGACGATGACCAGGCGGTCGAAGATCATCCCCGGTGAGTAGGGGCCGACCGGCTCCGGAAGTCCGGTCGCGACGACGGGGCGGTGTTCGAGGCGGGGTGTCATAGGCGCAGGGGGACGAGTGTGATCGATGCGAATCGGAACGGCACCGACCCTAGCAGCCCCCGCCCTTCCGCGCCACAAGCGGGCGCTGCCTCGAAGGCGACGTCTTCCTCGATGGGAGCCCGATGAGGCGGTCGGTCAAAGATCCGTCGGCAGTCGGACCACGGTGGCGCTGCGCACGTCGGACAGCTCGAGGAGGGCGGCGCGCACCGCGGCGGGTAGCGGTCCGTCGATCGATACCACGGCGAGTGCGTCACCCCCCTGGCTCAGGCGCGCCTGATGGTACTCGGCGATGTTCACACCGGCCCCACCCAGGATCGTGCCCACGCGGCCGATGACGCCGGGAACGTCCCGGTTCGTCAGCACCAGAAGTGTGCCGCGCGGGGCGACGTCCACCTGGAACTGCTCGATGCGGGTGAAGCGCGGCGGCGCGTGCAGCGCGGCCACGCCTCCCACGCGAACCTCGTTGCCGTCCACTTCGAGGCGCACCTCGAGCGCGCGGGAGTGCGGCGGGTCGTCCGACAGGCCGAGCGCCAGGGCCATGCCCCGAGACGCCGCCACGCTGCGCGCGTTGATGAGGTTCACGCGGTCCGTGCCCACGACATCTTCCAACGCCCCCAGGGCGGCGGCCGCCAGAAGCGCCTCGGACGCACCTGTGAGCTCGTCCCCCGTGCGAAGCGTCACGGTGCTCACCGCGCCGTAGCCCCGCTCCGCCAGAATCGCACGGGCAACGGAAGCCGCGCGTCGCGCCAGGTGCATGGCCGGTCGGAGGGACTCGGCGTCTTCGCCTGCCAGGGCAGCATTGAGCGAACGGGAGTAGTCACCGTGCAGCAGTGCATCGCGGACCGCCGCACATACGTCCACCGCGACGTTGCGCTGGGCCTCCGCGGTCGAGGCGCCAATGTGCGG
>JBBSOM010000740.1:0-2347 GCA_038259715.1 Longimicrobiales bacterium | reverse complement strand
TTTCCACGAACGAGGAGTGTTCCTTGTACGGTCTTGCAGGATTCGACCCGAAGCGCATCCTCGACGCCGGGTGTGGCTCCGGCGGCATGGAAGCGCCGCGCACGTGAACCCCGAGCCCATCGCCTCCGCCGGCCTGTACCTGGGGATCCTGCTCGGGTATTCGGTCCTCCTCATCGGGTTCGGGCTTCTGGTGTCACGCCGGGTCCAGGGCAGTAGCAGCTTCTTCGTGGCGGACAGGCGCCTGGGGCCGGGGCTCGTATTTTCGACGTTCCTCGCGGCCAATATCGGCGCCGGCTCGGTCATCGGCGCCTCGGGCCTCGGGTACCGGGACGGCATCTCGGCCTGGTGGTGGGTAGGCTCCGCAGGTATCGGATCGCTGCTGCTGGCGTTCTGGATCGGTCCCCGGATCTGGCGGATTGCGACGAAGAACGGCTTGTATACAGCGGGGGACTACCTCGAGTACCGCTACGGCAGTTCGGTCAGGGCCACCATCGCGCTGCTGCTCTGGTTCCTCACGCTGATCATCCTGGCGGCGCAGCTCATCGCCATGTCCCAGATCCTGGAATGGGTGGTGGGGACGCCCAGGTGGGCGGGCGCGGTGATCGGCGGCGTCGTGATGACGGCGTATTTTACCGCGGGTGGGTTGCTCACGTCCGCGTGGGTGAACCTGGCGCAGA
The DNA here is from genome assembly GCA_038259715.1 of Longimicrobiales bacterium. Classification (GTDB taxonomy): domain Bacteria; phylum Gemmatimonadota; class Gemmatimonadetes; order Longimicrobiales; family Gaopeijiaceae; genus SZUA-318. The sequence continues at coordinate 1,670 of JBBSOM010000740.1, read as the reverse complement.
TCGTGGTACTGTTGGCGGGTTTCGGCATCGGCTTGCCGCTGGCCATGTCCCGTGCGGGAGGCTGGCAGGCGATCACGGCGGCGGCTCCCCCCGACCCGACCTACGGCAATTTCTTCGTGGGGCCCGGGTCCGGATGGATCCTCCTCGCCCTTCTGGTACCCGCGTTCATCATCTCTCCCGGGCTTCTTCAGAAGGGCTTCGGCGCCCGGGACGAGCGTGCGCTCCGTGTGGGCATCGGCGTCCAGGGTGTCGTACTCATGATCTTCGCGTTCGTCCCCACGTTGATGGGCATGATCGCTCGCGTCTATGACCCCGCCCTCGCCAACCCCGAGTTCGCGATTCCCATCGTCCTCACGACGGGGCTTCCCGCCCTCCTCGGCGGGCTCGGCCTTGCCGCGATCTTCTCGGCGGAGGTGAGCTCGGCCGACGCCATCCTCTTCATGCTGTCGACATCGCTGTCGAAGGACCTGTACAAACGCTACCTGGCCCCCGACGCGGACGACCGCCGCATCCTCCAGGTCGCCCGAGGTGCCGCCGTCGCCGGCGGCGTGGCCGGCGTGCTCCTCGCCGTCGTCATCCCGACGGTGATCGACTCGCTGCGCGTGTTCTATTCACTGCTGTCGGTCAGCCTCTTCGTGCCGATCGTCGCAGGCCTCCACACACGACGAGGGGGTGCCCCCGAGGCGTTGGCGGCCATCGGCGCCGGGATCGCGGTATTGTTCGCGATCCGCCTCTCCGGATTGAACCACGCCTCGCGACTCCTGGATCCCACGCTGCTCGGCATTGTCGGGTCGGCGCTCGCGTTCGTCCTGGTCGGTCGACTGCGTGGGGGACGCCCGGGTCCGAGCCACGCACCGGTGTCCCCCTCGCCCGCCCCTCCCTCCTCCCTCCAGGGCTGAGGCGCAGTCATGACCGCACGCTCGGGCCTGTCACCCTCCGCCACCGACAGGATCATCCGCGCGGTGGACGGGATGACCGACGAGGTGGTCGACTTCACCGCCGAACTCGTCCGCATCCCGACGGTGAATCCGCCGGGCGACCTCTACGAAGAGTGCGCCCGCGCAATCGGGGCACGGCTCGACCGTTTCGGTTTCGACGTGGAATACCACACCGCCCATGAGCGTCCCGAGCACACGCCCGCCCACCCGCGGGTGAACGTGGTCGGAACGCTTCCGGGCAGGCACCCGAATCCGCTGGTGCACCTCAACGGGCACTTCGACGTCGTGCCCGTGGGCGATGGATGGACCGTGGATCCGTTCGGCGGTGAGCTTCGTGACGGACGCATCTACGGCCGCGGTGTCGCGGACATGAAGGCGGGGATCGCCGCGGCGGTGTACGCCGTCGAGGCGCTCCGCCGCGCGCGGATTCCGCTCGTCGGTACGGTCGAGGTCTCCGGCACGGTAGACGAGGAGAGCGGCGGTTGGGCCGGCATGGCACATCTGGCCAGAAAAGGTCGAATCGCGCGCGGACGCACGGACGCCGTCATCATTCCGGAGCCGCTCCAGGTGGACCGGATCTGCATCGGGCACCGGGGTGTGTATTGGTTCGAGGTCGAGACGTTGGGCCACATCGCGCACGGCTGTATGCCCTTTCTCGGGACCAGCGCCATCGAGCATATGGGCGCTCTGCTCGAGACGATACGGCGCGAGCTGCTGCCGACGTACGCGCAC
>JBBSOM010000739.1:0-2368 GCA_038259715.1 Longimicrobiales bacterium | reverse complement strand
CGGGCGGGTCGGCCTGGCCGGATTGGTCGGGCGCGTCGGCACCAACCTGGGCGGCTACGTCGGCACGCACCTGCCCGGAGGCATCGTCGGTGCGCACGGCCCGTTGGTGGTCGTCCTCGGGGCGGCGCTCACGGCACTCGGGCTCACCGGCTGGATCCTTGCCCTGCGACGGCGGGTCGGGCCGGCGGAGCTCTTCTTTCCGCTCTACGCGGGCCTCATCCTGGTCTGGCCCGTCGTGTGGTCGGGCGATCGCTTCGCGCTTCCGCTCGTGCCCCTCCTCTTCCTGTACTCGGCGCGCACGCTCCACGACGGGGCCGCGAGGATGGGCAAGGCGGCGCCGGCGCTCGTTGGCGGGCTCGCGCTCGTGGTCGTCCTGGTGCCCGAGATGAAGGCGTTCACCCGCGCTAGCCAGGAGTCCGCGGCGTGCGCGGCGCTCGTGCACCGCCAGGGTCCGTGGGCCTGCTACGGTCCGCGAGTCACGTCCTTCGTGGACGCCGCGGGGTGGGCGGGCGCCCATCTCCCGGAGGGCTCCGGTGTGCTGACGCGCAAGCCACGGCTCTTCTACGTGCTGAGCGGGCTGCCGTCACGAACCTTTCCGTTCTCGGTCGACGCGGAGACACACGTGTCGCTGGCCGATGCGCTCGGCGTCCGCTACGAACTCCTGGACGTGTGGGACGGACTCGCGAGCCGGTACGTCGTACCCGCGGTGCGGGAGCGTCCGGGGGCATACTGCGCGCTCCATGCCTTTCCCGAGGGGGTCCAGCTACTCGGCTTCCTGTCAGCCGCGTCCCGTGACGCCGGACCCGCGCCGGAGGCGGACGGGAGCGTTCGCATCGCCCCGTGCCCCGACGCATACGTGGCGGAGCCACGCGCCGAGACTTATTCCTCTTCCTCCGAGGTGATCCCGTTGCTGCGCGGACTCGACCCGGATTCGTAGAGGAGGCTGAGCGCGATGCCGAACGTGATGTGCTCGAGATAGGCGCGGTCGTGCGGGTCGAGGTCGTCGAGCAGGGCGCCAACCCCCGGAATCCGGCGGAGCGGAGCGTGTCGACCGAGCAGACGGTACAGGCCGCCCAGCGGATCGGCGGCGTACTCGGCGGACCCGTACAGCGCGCCCTTGAGCAGGGCGGGTCCGGGCACGCGAGGCTCGACCACGGCGCCGTACACCAGGCCCTGGCCCGCTCCGGCCACGAGCCGGTCGACCGTTCCCGAGTCCAGCGAGGGGAGGCGGGCATCCCCTCGGAGGAGTGGGCGGACGAGTTCGAGCAGAAGGGCCGCGCCCGCGCCCGCGGCGGCGGCCCGCAGCAGGCCGACGAGACCGGTATGGCGCCGGGGTATCCAACGCTCGAGCGCCCGCGTCATCGCGACGACCGCGCCGGAGACGAGCAAGTCGTCCACCGCGTCCCGTCGAGCGTGGGTAGGACGTTCGCGCTCGACGGTCGGCGCCGAATGACGGTCCCGGAGGGAAGCCAACTTGCGCTTGCCCTCGGACGGCGCCGAGCGGGCCCGTTCGAACGCGTACCCGAGGCTGTACCAGATGCTCTGATCGGAGGACATGGTCTTTGATATCACGGCGCGAGGAAGGCTGTCGAAGGGTGGCGGAGGGCGCGGGCATTATCAAGCGGGTACATGCGCGGATGCATACGCCAGCTGCGTGGCTGGCGGCGTTGGTGGCGTTGGCGGCGTTGGCGGTGCTTTGCATCGCACCGGCGGCGGTGAGCGGACAGGCGCCCCAGGCGCCTCCGCCCGACGAGCACTGGGCCACCCTCCAGACGCCGCATTTCCGCATCACGTTCCCGCGTCGGCTCGAGGCGCTGGGACGCAGGGCAGGGGCCCGGGCGGAGCGTGCGTACGGGGAGCTGGCCGAGGCGTTCGTCGATCCGCCGTCGGGACGGATCGACATTCTGGTCACCGACCACCAGGACGTCACCAACGGATACGCTCAGGTCCACCCTTCGAACCGGATCACGATCTACGCTCGGCCGCCCATGGACGACCTCGGGCTCGGCTACTTCGACGACTGGACCGAACTCGTGATCACCCACGAGCTCGCGCACATCTTCCACCTCGACCGCGCGGGGCCGCTCGGGGGCTTCCTCCGGAGCATCTTCGGCCGGGTCCCCGCGCCCTGGCCCTTCTTCCCGAATACGGGCGTTCCCCGCTGGACCACGGAGGGTCTCGCCACGTGGTACGAGTCCTATTTTTCCAACGCGGGACGGACCGAAGGCACGTATCACGAGATGATCGTGCGCACCGCCGAACTGGAGGGGAGCTTCGCGGGGCTCGGCCAGGCGTCGGGCGATTCCCCGATCTGGCCGGGCGGGACGCTGGCGTACGCGTACGGGTCGCGCTTCTTCGACCACCTCCT
>JBBSOM010000738.1:0-2370 GCA_038259715.1 Longimicrobiales bacterium | reverse complement strand
TCGCCCTCCGCAAAGCAGGTGCCCATGGAGTCGGCGAGCCGGTCGCGGATCTCGGGCGCGACCTTGAGCCGATCGACGATCACCAGGACCTCGCCCTCGGCCGTCAGGTCGTGGCCCAGTTCCGCCGGGTCCTCGGCCTCGGGGACGCCGAGATCCAGGAGGTCTCCACCCACGAGCACGCGCATGAAGCCCATGGCGCGCAGGTGCCCGACCACCAGCGCGTGCGTGACCTCGGCGCTCATCGGGAGGGGGAAGGCCACCTGTATGCGGGTGCCGTCGGGCAGTTCGAGGGTCCTGTCGACCGCGCCGGACACCGTGTCCGGCTTGACCCGCCGGTCGCACTCCGGGCAGTGCGTGTGACCGACGCGCGACCAGAGCAGCCGCAGGTAGTCGTGCACCTCGGTGGCCGTCCCAACCGTGGAGCGGCTGGTCTTGGTGGGATTCTTCTGCTCGATCGCGACCGCGGGCGAGATCCCTTCGATGCGGTCCACGTCCGGCTTCTCCATCCGGTCGAGGAACTGCTTGGCGTACGTGGACAGCGATTCCACGTAGCGCCGCTGTCCCTCGGCGAAGAGCGTGTCGAGCGCGAGCGAACTCTTGCCCGAGCCTGACGGCCCCGTTACAACGGTCATGCGTCGTCGGGGCAAATCCAGGTCGAGGTTCTTGAGATTGTTCTGCCGCGCGCCGCGGATGCGGATGGGGTCGTTCATGGTTGGCGGATGGGGTCGTTCATGGTTGGATGATAAGGGAGCGGGGAAGGGCGTGGAACGCACGTCCCCGGAAACCCCGTGCAACCACACGCACGACGGATCGGTCCAACAAAGAGCCGCCCGAACCGACAGGTGGCAGGACGCCAGGGAGATCCGATGAGGTCACGTCCACGCACTTCTATCATCACGCTGCTGGTCCTGGCCGCGTGCGTCGGCGGAGACGCCCCCGCGACGGGCCCCCACGTGACCCGCACGACCGTCGGCGACACCACCGTCGTCCGGACCGACTCCGGGAGCGAGTGGGGCGCGCCGGCCAGCCTGGTCAAGGAGGTCTCGATCGGCGAGATGGACGGCGCGCCTGAATACCTGTTCGGGTCGGTGACCGGCCTCGCGGTCGCGCCGGACGGCACGATCTACGTGCTCGACCGGCAGGGACCGGAACTCCGAGCGTACGATGCCCAGGGAGCGTACGTGCGCACGATCGGGACCAAGGGCGAGGGTCCCGGGGAACTGAAGCAGCCGGACAGCGGACTCACGGTCCTGTCCGACGGGAGGGTCGTCGTCCGCGACCCAGGGAATGCCCGCCTCCAGGTGTACGGACCGGACGGTGCGCCGGCGGGCGCCTGGAGAGGTCGCGGAGGCTTCTTCACCAGCGCGCCACTCTGGCGGGACCGGGACGACAACGTCTACACCCAGGTCCTCCTCAACCAGGGTGCGGCTCCCGGCGACTGGCACATGGGCCTCGTACGCTTGGCCGACGACGGTACCCCTGGCGACACGCTCCGGCCGCCGGACGTCGGCTTCGAGGCCCCGAGCATAGAGGCGCACAGCCCGGACGGCCGCGGCATCTCGAGGAACAGCGTCCCGTTTTCGCCGAGCGAGCGGTACGCGGTGCACCCCGACGGATACTTCATCCACGGCGTGAGCACCACGTACCGGGTCGAGCTCCTGGAGCCCGGCGCACCGCTCATCCTCGAACGCGCCGCACCCCCCGTGCCCGTCGCAGCGGGGGAGAAGGAGGAAGCGGAGGCGCGCACCACCAGGAACATGCAACGCACGGCTCCGGGCTGGCGTTGGAACGGTCCGGCTATCCCAGACACCAAGCCCGCGTTCTCGGAACTGATGGTCGGGGCGGACGGACGCATCTGGGTCCAGGTTGCCCAGCCGGGGGTCGAGCGGGACGACCCGAACTACGATCCCAAGGATCCAGACGCGGTCGAACAACGGTGGCACGAGCCCGTGGCCTTCGACGTCTTCGAGGAAGACGGAACGTATCTCGGCCAGGTGCACACGCCGGACGGCTTCTCGACGAACCCACGACCCGTCTTCGACGGGGACCAGGTGTGGGCCGTCGTGCGGGACGACCTCGGCGTCGAGCGCGTGGTCCGCTTCCGGGTGGAGCACACGCCGGAATCGTCATCCTGAGAATGTCCTGGACAATCCAGGAGTGACGGCATACTCTCCTAGATAGTCTAGGATACACAGCGTGCAACCGCACGCGACGGACGTTCAGGGTGGCCGCCCCCCACGACATCGAAGCACCATGCTCATCACGAAGGAACTCCTTCCCGGCACCCTCGACATGCTGATCCTCAAGGCCCTGTCCCTCGGCGTGGCGCACGGCTACGGCGTTCTGCTCAGGATCGAGGCCACCTCGAAG
>JBBSOM010000737.1:0-2372 GCA_038259715.1 Longimicrobiales bacterium | reverse complement strand
TACTTCGATGATTTCGTACGGAGCCTGTCCGACGCCGAGGCGCGGGAGGTCCTGGGCGTGACCTTGCTCCTGGACGGGGGAGCGGAAGGGACCTGGGCCGAGCGCGAAACGTCGAGGATCGGAGCTGCGTTCGAGCGCCTGGTCAGCGGACTGTGCCGACGACGCCCGGTCCAGCTCCTGCGCGAGACCGACGCCGGAATCCGGGCGGGCGTCTACGAATTTCCGCGGGAGTTCCGCAAGATCACCGACCTGGCCACCCGGTTCCTCGTCGAGTTGGGCCGCCCGACCCGCCTTGGTGTGAGCCCCGTGCTCCGCGGCTTCTATTTCACCGGCGTGCGCGCCGTCACGATCACGGACCCGGTTGCGGCTCCGCGTTCGACCACGCCGCAGCCCGGTGCGTCGACCCCGGCGGGCGCGACGGCCGTGTTCAACCCGGCGGCCGTACGCAGTGCGGCCCAGGCCCCGCGCTCTTCGTCGGGGCGTCGCGCTGCCCAGTGGACGTTCCTCCCGCGCTTCCTTCCCGAGGTCGTACTCCGCGACGAGGCAGCGCGCGCGATGACCGCGGGAGGCCGCACCGTGAATCTCGTCCGCCGGGGGCTTCTGGCGGTGGCGATCGCGGCGGTCGCGGTGACGTCCGTTGGGATGCTCGTCTCGTACGTGAAGAACCGCCGGCTCGCCAAGGAGGTCACGGCGGCGCTGACCGGCGTGCAGGGCATTGGTCCCACCAACGGGGCTCCGGCGGTGCTCGACGACCTCCGGAAGCTGGAGGACCTCAGGGTTCAGGCCGCCCGTCTGTCCGCCTATCACCAAAGCGGGCCTCCGGCATCTCTCCGTTGGGGACTGTACCAAGGGGACGACCTCGAGCCATCGGTGCGGCACGCCTATTTCGAGCGGTTCGGCAAGTTGCTCTGGGATGATGCGTACGCCAGCGTGCTCACCACACTGCGGGGCCTCCCACCCGAACCCGACCCTTCGGGCGACTACACGCGCACCTACGGGGACCTGAAGGCGTACCTGGTGATGACGCGCTACCCGGACTCGGCATCGGTGGAGGCCCTGACGCCGACGCTCATGCGCCACATCCTCCTCGACACCTCCGCGACCGACGACGCCCGGCGGGAGCTCGTCCGGGCCCAGCTCGATTTCTACGCCTCCCAGCTTCCCCGGGGGAACCCGTTCGACGCCTCGTCCGACGCGACCCTGGTCGCCGGCACCCGGACCTACCTGGGCGAGTTCACGGACTCCAGCGCCTTCTACGACGCGATGCTCCGACAAGCGTCCGTGGATGCCGAGCCCGTGGACTGGACCCGGAGCAGTCCCGTGCGGAGCTCCGTCGTCGTCCCGGCCGCCTTCACGCGCGAAGGGTGGAAGCGGGTGCACGACAACCTGCGGGACGTGGACGCGCTCTTCGCTCGGGAGGACTGGGTGACCGGCGACCAGACACCGGCCGACGCAGACCTCGCGCGCTTGGCCGACGCGCTGGAAGCACGGTATCTGGACGACTACATCAAGATCTGGCAGGACTTCCTGCAGCAGGCCGTCGTGCTTCCCTACGGCGGGCTGTCGGATGCCTCGACCACGCTGCGCACGCTGGCCGCGAACCGATCGCCCCTGATGGGTCTCCTCGAAATCGTGGCGAGCAACACGGACGTCGACAACAGTCGCGTCAAGGAGACGTTCCAGCCGGTGCGCGCGGTCGCGTCACCGGACTCCGCGATCTCCGGCGGTGTGGAGTATCTCCAGTCGCTCAGCGCTCTCGAGAGCTCCTTGTCCCAAGCCGCGACCACTTCCGGTGCGGAGCGCGACATGGCGGTGCAACAGGCCTCCAGCATGACCCAGCAGGCCACCCTCGCGGTAGCGTCGGCGACCCGGGCGTTCTCGGGCGATCCGAGCACGGAGCGCGTGTCCCGGTCCGTGGAAGCGCTCCTGCGCGCTCCCATCACCGGCGCTCAGCGGGCGCTGGGCAACGTGGGGATCGCCGACCGCAACGGCCAAGGCGCGGATCTGTGTCGCGCCTTCTCGAGCCTCTCGGGCCAATACCCGTTCCGGGCCGCCGGAAGTCCGGCCCGCATGGATGACGTGGCCGCCTTCTTCCAGCCGGGCACGGGCGCTCTGTGGCGTCTCTACGACCAGGCGCTCACGGATCTCATCGGGCCCCAGGGCAACCGCTACGCTGCTCTGCCGGGAGCGAGCCCGACGCCCCGCGCGGACTTCGTCGCCTTCTTCGATCGAGCCGCCACCGTATCCCAGACGTTCTTCCGGTCCGACGGCACCGGCCCGATCGTCGAGTTCCGGCCCGTGGCCAACGCCACCCCCGAGATTCCGGAGGTCACCATCATGGTCGCCGGTACGGCCGTCACCTTCACCCAGAC
>JBBSOM010000736.1:0-2374 GCA_038259715.1 Longimicrobiales bacterium | reverse complement strand
CCGGTGGTCATCATGATGGTGGTCATGCAGGCCTACATCTCCCGGTACTACAAGGACGAGTTCGACGAGGCTCGCGCCGCCGCCAAAGACATCGACGACCCGGTCGAGCACGTCGAGCTGACCAACCCGAAGCTGTTTCGTTGGATGATGGTCATCTGCGCGGGGATCCTGGTCGGCTTCCTCACGCACTCACTGACCGAAACGCCCGTGGCCGTCCCCGCGATCGTAGGCGCCGCGGCCGCGCTGATCGTTCAGGACTTCCTGTACCTGAAGACGAACAAGCCCACCGAGCACGAGCGGGCTCACGGCGTCCTCGACGTCATCGAGAAGGACATCGAGTGGCCCACGCTGAGCTTCTTCGTCTTCCTCTTCATCATCGTCGGCGCAGCCGTGCAGACGGGGCTGATCGACTCGGTTGCGCACGGGATGGCGTGGAGCATCCAGAGCGTGCACGATAAGTTCGGGCTCTCCGACCCGAGCACGCTGGTGTTCGCGGCCATTTTCATCTGCTGGATCTCGGCCGTGCTGTCGGCCTTCGTGGACAACATTCCCTACGTGGCCGTCAGCATCCCGATCATCCACGAGCTCATCCCGACGCTCCACGGCGAAACCGTCGTGCTCTGGTGGGCGCTCGCGCTCGGCGCCTGTCTCGGCGGCAACGCCACGGTGGTCGGCGCCTCGGCGAACGTCACGACGGTCGGCCTCGCCGAGAAGGACGGCGTGCGTATCGGCTTCAGCCAGTACAGCAAGTTCGCGGCGCCGATCGCGACCATCACCATCGTGATCTCGTCGCTCTTCCTTGCGGCCTTCGTGTATCTCGGCCATACGGACGCGCAGATCGTGACGTGGGCGATCGCCTTCGTGCTTCTGGGCATCGAATGGATGCTCGGCTGGCGAAAGAAGGCCGCGACCGGCTGATCCCGCGTCGAACGCGAGGGGCCTTTCAGGGCCTCGTGATGGCGTAGGCTCGGACGGTTTCCACATCGAGGTCGTCCTTGAACACGCCCCAGACGCGGGCGCCCATGACGGCGTAGGGCTGGAAGCCCTCCGGGGTCGTGGCCTTGGCCACGAGCGAGCCGTCGGCGCTGAAGACCAGCCATCGGCGTTCGAGAAAGCGCGCCATGCTCTTGGCAGCGAGCGCGCCGGGGTAGTTACCCACCCAGATCTCGCCAACGTCCGAGACGAGGACGTCGGAAAGGGCGGGACGCCGCTCCGGGACAGGCAGCTCCTTCAGTTGGGCGCGTAGCGCCGCGCGATGAGCCTCCGGTGCCCCGGCAACGACGCGCTCCTTCACGGAATCGAGCACCGCCGGCGTCAACTCACGGCCGCCGGACGGCCATCGCGCCACACGTTCGAGCGTGCCGTCGAGGGCGTACCACCGGAGCTCGGGCAGCGCGCCGTCGCCGACGACGAGATCTTCACCCGCGACCGCCGCGTAACTCTGTGCGCCGAAGAAGGCGGACCCGAAGCCCCATTCCGTGTTGAACATCTCCACACCAGGAAAAGGCCCGAGGCTCCCGGTGACCGCACCCGATGCGTCCATCACGGGAGATTCTGCTGATAACCGATACAGCGGGACATCCCTGCCTGCACCGAAGCTGGCGACGGTGAAGACAGCCAGGGCACCGGATGGCGTACGCCGCAACACGGACCAGGCGCGATCTACCGGAAGGACGGCCGCCTTCAGGTCCACGTCGCGGGCGAAGCGTCCGTCAGCCGCGAAGACCGACAGCCGGAGCGCCTCCGGATCCCAAACCGCGATGGAGTCACCGGGCAGCGCGGCGATGGAAGACATGCCGCTGAACTCTCCCGGACCCTCCCCCTCCCCTCCCCGCGTGGCCGCCACGGAGCCATCTGCCGTGAACCCCAGACCGTGCGGGGGCTGCCGCGTGGCCACGACGACTTCTCCTCTGGGCCGCGGAAGCACATCGACCACTCTCGAGAGAGCCGTTTCAGGTGAAGCGTCGCTGCCCAACTCGACGCGATGTTCCACCGCGACGGTCCACCTCGGGACCGAAGCCATCAGTTCGGCAGAATTCGTGACGACGATGACCCCCGAGCTGTCGACGGCGACCGCACCGGCGGGAGGACTCCCGCTGCCGTGACAGGCGGAGGACCCTAAAGTGGCAACCAGGCACAGCCATACGTTCGGCTTGAACGTACCCATCGCCATAGACCTCCTCCGCTGTGGTCCCGCCATCGAAGGGTGGCGACGTACCCCCGAGCGGTACCTTACCGGTGCATGACCTCGTGTGGCAACTCCGCCTCCAGGGTCTCCGGATCGGACATGGGCTGCCAGATCTGCAGCATCGGAAACGTGGTCAAGAACCAGCGGATCGCACCGATCCACAGGCCGAGGAACAGTAGTCCGATG
>JBBSOM010000735.1:0-2388 GCA_038259715.1 Longimicrobiales bacterium | reverse complement strand
GTGTAGATGCGGTTGATCTTCCATCGGCCACCGGCGGCCACGAGGTCCGCGCCGAGCAAGCCCACGCGCGTCGTGTCCACGTCCGGGTAGTCCCCACCGCCCACGAAGCTGTGGCCGACACTCAGCTCGCCGTTGACCAGGTCGAATAGATAGCGCAGATCCTCGCGGTGGCGCACCCACTTCACCAGCGGACGGTAGCGCGCCTTCACCGCGTCCCAGTCGTTGCCGTGCATGTTCGAGGCGTAGAAGAAGTCTCGCTCGTAGTGCCAGGCTTCGTCGAACATCTGCGCCCACTCGGCCGGACGGTCCAGGTGCATCCGCAACTGGAAGTCCAGTGTCCCTTTCCCGTTCTCGGGCGGGTGGCCCGTGTCCACCACGCGCCAGTTCCGCCCAGCCCGCAGGAGCGCCTTCTTCGCGTCCGCCGAAATCGCCGCGAGCGAGGCGCCCTTCACGAACACTTCCGCCTTCCGGTCCTCGAGCGAGAACTTGTGCACGGTCACCGCCGGCCCGTCACCCCGCTCGGACACGAAAACGGTGCCCTCCGGGCCGGCGACCATGCCGACGTAGCCGGCCACGGGCATCGGGAGCGGCACGATGCGGCGCTGGATCCCGTCGAAGTCGATGCGAACCGGCACGCTGGCCTGATCCGCGGTCGTCTGCACTCCGCCGCCCGTGGTACCGGCGTCCTTGCCGGCGCTGGCCGACTCCTTGGAGGCCGACTCCTTCGGAGCCGACTTCCCGCCACCCGGTTTCGGCTCGCCCGACTCCTTCTCGTCCGCGGCCTTTTCATCGTCGCTGCGCGGCGGGAAGGGTGTAGGATCATCGTTGCGCAGCACCATCACATAGGCGCCGTACGTGGTCCGGCTGTGGATCAAGCTCGTGTTCGCCCAACCGGAGGCGAGCGCGAGGTCGGTGCTGGCCAGGAAGTACAGGTGGCGACCATCCCTGTCCCATGCGGGTGACTGCGCGTCGGCCATGTCGTCGGTCAGGGGCGTGACCTTTCCGGTCTCCGACGACCAGACGACGACCCGGTGGAAGTCGTTGGGGAACGACGTGGCGTACGCGAGCCACTTCGAGTCCGGCGACCAGGTGAGCCCCATGCTCCCGCGGGCGGTGTTCGAACCGCCGACGGCCGCCGTGCTGATCTTGGCCGCGGCCACGTCGACAATGCGGATGCGCGTCTGCTGGTCGAGAAAGGCGATGCGGGTGCCGTCCGGGGACCACGTCGTTTCCCACGCCATGGCCGACTCGCCGATCGGAATTCGGCGGGGTTCGCCGAGTCCGTCCTGAGGCGCGATGAGGAGTACGTAGCCGGAACCGTCGTCGCTGAACCAGGCCACTTGCGTGCCGTCCGGCGACCAGACGGCTTCGCGGTCGTCCACACCCGAGGTGCCGGTGAGGTTGCGCACGTCCCCGTGCTCGACCGGCACCGTGAACACCTCGCCGCGCGCGGCGAAGAGTGCGCGCACCCCCGTGGGGGACAGCGACGCGCCGGTGATCCGGTCCTTCACTTCCTCCCAGCGCGGCTCGGCCCAGGGGAAGTCGCCGTCCACCGTGATGTCGAGCTTCTTTTCCTGGCCCGTGGCCGGGTCGAGGGTGTGGATCCATCCGTCCTGCTCGAAGGCGAGCCCCTGGTCGCTCCCGTTGAGCCACTTAACCTCGGCGTCGGCGAAGTGCGTCACCTGCTCGAGCGCCTTCGTGGCCACGTCGTAGGACCACACGTTGCTGGCCCAGTCCCGGTCGGACACGAACCAGATCTTGCCGCCGACCCAGACCGGATACCGGTCCTGTGTGCGCTCGTTGGGGAGCCGTACCTCGTCGAGCGAGTTCAGGTCGAGGATGGTGAGCGGCGTGTTCTGCCCGCCGCGGTACGACCGCCATTCCCAGTCCCATCGCGTCACGCGGTCCACAACGAGACGTTTCCCGTCGGCCGAGTACGACCCGTCCCACCCCCAAGGTGCGGGAAGCACCGTGGACGGCCCGCCCGTCGTGGCCACGGTCCAGAGGCGGTCGAAGCCCACCGGAGCGGTCTCGCGAGACGATGCATACAGGACGCGCTTTCCGTCGGGGGTCCAGCCGCGCGCCTCGGACGCCGCTGGATACCAGGTCAGCCGTGTGGGATCTCCGCCGTCCGCGCCCACTACATACACCTGTTCCATGCCCGAACGGTTGGACGTGAAGGCGATCCACCGACCGTCCGGCGAGAAGTGAGGGTCGGACTCGACGGCGGGTGTGCTCGTGAGCCTCCGCGCCACGCCGCCGGCCCGGTCCGAGATCCACAGGTCCGCGCCGTACATGAAGGCGACCTGGGTCGCGCTCACGGTCGGCTCGCGCAGGAGACGGGTGCCCTGTCCGGAGACAGGTTCGGCCGGCGACCCGCCGGCGAGC
>JBBSOM010000734.1:0-2390 GCA_038259715.1 Longimicrobiales bacterium | reverse complement strand
TGCTTCTGCACGCCCCTCATCATCATGCACAGGTGGTACGCTTCGATGACGACCGCGACGCCCTGGGGCCGGATGGTGTCCCAGATGGCCTGCGCGATCTGCTCGGTAAGGCGTTCCTGCACCTGGAACCGACGGCTGAACACCTCGACCAGCCGCGCCGACTTCGACAGCCCCATGATCTTGCCCTCGGGGATGTAGGCGACGTGCACCTTTCCGAAGAAGGGAAGCAGGTGATGCTCGCACATCGAATACATCTCGATGTCCTTGACCAACACCATGTTGCTGTGGCGCTCCTCGAAGAGGGCGTCCCCAATCGCGTCGGCCGGCGTGAGCGCATATCCCTGGGTCAGGAACTCCATCGATTTTTTCACACGCTCGGGCGTCTTGGCCATGCCCTCACGCTCAGGGTCGTCGCCGCAGCGCCGGATCATCTCAGCCACGAGGGCTTCGAACGAGATCTCGGAGAGATCCAGCGGGGGCTCGACCACCGCGACGTCCCGAGGTTCAAGTGTTCTCATGCAGCGTACTCCTCCTTCAGGCCCCGGAGCGGATCAATTCCGCTCTTCCGGTCCGGTATATTCAACGGAATTGCGCGGCGTCTCGTGGACCATGACACTCGCCAGACGTGCACCGGCAGGCACGGCGTCGACCAAGCGGCCCCAGATGGCCACCGCCAGATTCTCCGTGGTCGGGTTGATGCCCTCGAGCCACGGAACTTCGAGGTTGAGATTCCGGTGGTCCACATCCTCGATCACCCGGGCCTCCAACGCGTCGCGAAGCAACTTCAGATCCATGACGAATCCGGTCTCGCGATCGATCTCGCCCTCGACCGTCACGTCCAGTTCGTAGTTGTGGCCGTGCCAGTTGGGGTTGGCGCAGTCGCCGAAGACCTCGGCGTTGCGCTCGTCGCTCCAGTCGGACCGGAAGAGCCGGTGCGCCGCCGAGAAGTGGATCCGCCGGGTCGCTCGAACCGTGGGCATACCGTTCCTTGCTGGGAGGATCGCCAGACCGGGACCGCACCGTGTTCCCGGGAGGCTGGGCTACCCCGCCCGACACCGCCGGTTTCCAGGGGTGGGCGGGGGCCGCCCCGCCTTTGTTGAAGCCCTCGCGGCACAGGCCCGGACGCGCGGGAAATCGGGGGGTCCGGATGGACGAAAGGGCCGGCGCCTCTTTCAAGGTCGCCGGCCCTCCCGTACGCGCCGAAGGGGTATTATTGAAGCCCGGGTAGAATTCATGGTGACTTCCCCAGACCCTCCGCCTTCCCCCGTGGGGGCATGACGTCCGGACCAGGAGTCGGTCCCGGCTTCAGAAACGTTGGCTCAATAAAGGAGCCCTCCGACACGCACGGACAATATACCCCATCCGGCTGTGCGGCACAAAAGAAATCGTTTGACAGGGTTCGGGGATCCGGGTACGCTCCATGCACTCATGAACCTTGGAAATTGGTGCATCCGTCGGGGCTTCACGGCCTGGTTGAAGACGCTCATGGTGGTTCTGAGCGTCGCGGTGCCCATTCTGGAACGCGCGGACCTCGACCATCAGGAGCGGTGGGAGAGCGCGCATCATGCGGGCGTGTGCGCTCCCTCGCACGACCATACCATCTGTACTCAGGTTGGCGCGAACCTCTCGCTGCCGGCCCAGCCCTCCGCCTACTACCCCGTCCTTCGCGTCCTTGCCGGCACCCGTGACAGCGGGCTCTCGTTCACCCACTGGCGAGCGCCTCGCGAAGGCCACCCCACAAGAGCGCCTCCGTCCGTCTGACGATCCACTGATGGCTGCCTCGAGCAGCCGGATCGAACCCGCGACGCCTTCTGTGGGCGCCCGGACCTTCAGACATCCCACGTTCATGGGAGAGACGCATCGTGAGAGCACGTACGTCCCGCCGCCGGAACATCCTTACCGGACTCCTTCTGGCCGCCGCATTCGGCATCCTGACACAAGGAGCGGCCGCCCAGCAGCGCCCCCCCGAGGCTGATTCCCTTCGCATACAGGTCCAACGCCTTGCCGCCATGGTGGACAGCCTTCGTCGGGAGGTCGGCCGCCTCACCGCGGAAGGAAGACCGACCGAGGCGGCGGGGGCCCAGGACGCTCTGGCCAAGCTCCGGGCCGCCGCTGAAGCGGCGGCTGCCGCCGGTGGAGGGGAAACTCCCCCGAAGCCCGGCGAGACCGAAGCGAAGGAGTTTGTCGGACGCCAGCGCTCCCTCCAGTCGATGAATCCCGAGATCAGCCTGACCGGAGACCTCTTCGCACAGATCACCAAGGGAAGCGCGAACGAAGACAACTTCTTCCCTCGAGAATTCGAACTGTCGATCGTATCGAACCTCGACCCGTTCTCGCGCGCCAAGGCCTTCATCGCCCGACATGAAGGCGGGGGTGAGATCGTGCCGTTC
>JBBSOM010000733.1:0-2395 GCA_038259715.1 Longimicrobiales bacterium | reverse complement strand
TCGTTCCTGGTCGCGGCGGCCGGCGGAGCAGCGGGGCTCCTTCTGGCGACGTGGGCGGTCCAGACCGCGCAGCGAACGTTGTCCACGGAGCACTTCGGGTACTTCTGGATGCGCATGGCCATCGACGGCCGCGTGCTCGGCTTCACCCTCCTGCTGGTGGCGGGTACGGCGCTCACTGCGGGGATCCTGCCGATCGTGCGGGTCCTCCGGGTCGATGTGCAGAAGGTCCTCAAGGAGGAGGGCGCGTCCGCGTCGGTGGGCGGCGGTGGCGCCTGGAGCCGCGCCTTCGTGACCACGCAGCTCGCGCTTTCGTGTGGCGCCGGTGTGGCGGCCGCACTCACGGGCAACTCGCTGCTCGTGACGCGCCATGCGGGGGAGGAGCTTCCGGTCCATCAGGTACTGCTCGGATCCATCGACCTGCCACCGGACGTCCCGCGCCAGGAGCGGACCGTGCGCGTCGAGGCACTCGTGGACGCCCTGGCCGCCACACCGGGAGTCCGCGTCGCGGCCCTGGCTCTCGGGGCGCCGGGCTATTTCGAGCGCTACTCCCCGGTGGAGCTCCAGGGCTCCGATCTGGAGCCGCGCTCGAGCACCACGTGGAACGCGGTCACGCCGTCGTTCATGGACGTATTCGACCAGGAGCTGCGTGCCGGCCGGGCCTTCACGCTTGCCGACGGCGCCGACGCCCAACGTGTCGCGTTGGTCAGCGAGAGCTTCGCCCGCCGCTTCTCGGGAGACTCGCCGGTGCTGGGTCGGGCGGTGCGCTTGAGCGGTGCGGACTCCACCGCGTGGTTCACGGTCGTCGGCGTGGTGTCGGACCTGCATCTCGGGGTAGGCGAACGAGAGCGGAGCGACCGGGTGTTCGTCCCTCTGGCACAGATGACCGACGCCTCCGGGGCGATGGCACTGCTCCGCACCGACGGCGACGCCTCCGCGCTGGCTGCCGCGTTTCGAGCGACGGTCGCCGAGGTGGATCCGACGCTTCCGGTGTGGAACGTGCGCACCCTCGCCGACGCCCAGGCGTACATGATCCGCCTTCCTCGGACGCTGGCCTCGGTAGCGCTGGCCGGCGGCGCGGCGGGTCTGTTCGTGGCGGCGGTGGGACTCTACGGCCTGCTGGCCTTCCGGGTCCGGCAGCGGAAGCGCGAACTGGGCGTGCGACTCGCGCTCGGCGCCGATTCGATCCGCCTGGTGCGGGACGTCCTCGGTGGCGCGTTGCGCCAGCTCCTACCGGCGGTTGCCGTGGGATTGACGGGAGCGTGGATCGCGTCTCCCGTCCTTCAGGCGATGCTCCTCGGCGGCAACCCGCGTACCCTCGGCACCTACGTGCTCGTGGGGGTCGGCTTCGTGCTGGCGGGCATGGCCGCGGCCCTCCTGCCCGCACTCCGCGCCGGGGCCGTGGACCCTGCCCGCGTCTTACGCGGGGAGTAGCGCGCGGCTCCGCCCGCTGTCACGATCGCTGCACTTCGATCGTACTCAACGCAGCGGGTGTAGGAGCGTGGACGAGAGGAACCGACAAGGATGGCAACGTGGATTTTGTGAGGAAGAGCGTGACGGCCGCGCTGGTCATAAGCGCGCTGGGGTGCGGCGGGGCCACCGAGCCCAACGTCGACGTGAGCGCGAGCTTCGTGTCGGCGCCGCAGGAAGTGGTGGTGAAATACGGTCAGGACGTCCAGGTCGGAGGCGGCGTGCTCCATATCGCTTTCACCGACGTGGAGGACTCGCGCTGCCCCACCGATGTCGTGTGTGTGTGGGCGGGCAACGCCGCGGTGGACCTCGCCGTTTCCGCCGGGTCCGGACCCAGCTATCCGCTGCGGGTGAACTCGACGCTCGATCCGCACGACGTGGAGTGGCAAGGGGTGCGTTTGATGCTTCTGGAGGTTCACCCCGAGCCGCGAGCCGACACGTCCGTGAAGAAGGAGGAGTACTGGGTCAAGGTGCGCATCGAGGCGGCGCGGTAGTCCTATGCACGGTCTGGCGGGCTCGTCTCCCCTACGTGACCGCCTGGAATCGTCGCTGACCCTGCCCGAATAGCCGACGGGCCACTCCGTCTCGCGGCACGCTTGACAACCGCTCGATCCCGTCCGTATGGTGCGCTCGTGCAGCCCCCCGCTCAGCACTGATTTCCGCCCGCGCCGGCCCATCGATCCATCCTTCCGGCATCGACGTCGCGATGGCGAGTGCGCTTGGACGGATCGTGTGCCTCGCCTTCAACAGGGGACATGGGATGCTGCACCGAATCACGGGAATCGCAGGAATCGCAGCGCTGTTGTCGTTCGTCTTGATTTCGCCGACCAGCGCGCAACAGCGCCGGACCATCACCGGCCGAGTGGTCGAGGAGGGGACGGGAAGGGCAATCTCCGGAGCTCAACTACAGGTCAAAGGTACCAACACG
>JBBSOM010000732.1:0-2402 GCA_038259715.1 Longimicrobiales bacterium | reverse complement strand
TGCGGGGCGGGGGAACGAACGTGGCGATACGCTCCAGGAGTTGGAGGGGAGAAAGCAGGATCTCCGTGTGTCCGTCAGGCATGGGCCTCGGGAAGCGATAGAGTGGCCGAGCGTCCGGCGGGGCGAGGCTGGAGGAGCCGCCCATGGCGTGGCGATCCGACGTCAGAGCCCACGGCCATCTACGACGTCGTAACGGTCTTCAAAGAGGGTATGGGGTATGACTCCGCGCGTTTGCGGGCAGCCGCAAAGGGAACCATCGGGGCATACTGAAGGGCCGTCGGAGCCGGACGGGAGTGCCCCCGAGGTGGAGGCGCGAAATCCTGCCTGGGGACCTTTGGGCGCGCCGGCTGTGCCCCCACCGGCTTTCGCGATCGGGTGGCAGGCGACGCGGGTGCCAACGGCGTCCCATCAGCCTACCTTCTGTGCGATTCCCATCCCGGTCACGAAGGAGTCCTGTCATGGTCCGTTGTCACCACCTTGTGATTGCCGCGCTTCATATGGTTCTCGCCGTGCCAGCAGTCGGTGCTCAGGAGCCGGGTAGCCCCAAGGGGTGTGATAGCCTCTGCATCGCACCTGCCCGCACGATCTCGTTCGAGACAAAACAGGGAACCCAGATGAACGTGGACGTCGCCCCCGACGGCGAGACGCTCCTCTTCGACCTGCTGGGTGACCTGTATACCGTCCGGAGAAGTGGGGGAGCGGCGGTGCGTCTGACGAGTGGGATGGCGTTGGACCTGCAGCCCGTCTTCTCGCCCGATGGGCGTCGCATCCTGTTCGTGAGCGACCGGAGCGGGAATGAGAACCTCTGGATAGCCGACGCGGACGGCTCGAATCCGAGTCCTCTCACCACCGAACGCGGCGACTTCCAGTTCGACGACCCCGAGTGGTCGCCCGACGGCCAGTACGTCCTGGTCCGTAGGACCGCACCGGGCTCCAACACCGGCCGCCAGCCCAGGCTGATCCACCTGAGTGGCGGCCCCGGGATGGAGCTGGACAAAGAGGCGGCGGGACTCGGGTTCCGATGGGGGCCCGACGGTCGATTCGTGTACTTCCGGGGGACGGAAGGACCCCGGGCGCTGTCGCTTATTGGAAACAGCCTGCCGCAACCTGCGCAGATCATGCGGCTCGACCGGCGCACGGGGGACATCGCCTCCATCACCGCGACTCCTTCCGGCGCCGCTCGGCCGGCCATCTCGCCGGACGGGAAGTTGATGGTCTACGTGGCCGACATCGACGCGATGGGCGGGCTCCGGCTCCGCAACCTCGAGACGGACCATGACGACTGGCTCGCGTTCCCCATCGATCGCGAGGAACTGGACCAGCGGACGCGATTCACGTTCACGCCCGACGGCAACGCGGTGGTCTTCGTGAAGGACGGCACCTTCCACGAAGTCGATGTCCGGACCAAGGCCGTCCGGGCGATCCCCTTCACAGCCCAGGTCGAGCAGCCGGTGGGGCGGCTCCTCCAGAATGAGATGCCGTTCGAGGACGACACCCTGGTCGTGAGGAACGTGCGCTACGGCCAGATGAGCCCAGACCGGTCGAAGCTGGTCTTCGGCTCCCTCAACCAGCTCTGGATCATGGATCTGCCCGACGGCAAGCCCCGGCCTTTGATCGCAGGCGGAGGCAACCAGTACCAGCCCACGTTCTCTCCGGACGGATCCAGCGTCGCGTTCGTGAGTTGGCACGCCACGGAGGGCGGGCAGGTGTGGCGGGTCCCCGCCCAGGGTGGAGCACCACGGCGCCTGACGACCCACCCGGCCTACTACGCCAACCCCGCTTGGTCGCCGGACGGCAGCAAGATCGTCTACGTGCGAGAAGATCCGGCGGCCAACCGCACCAGGGACACGAACAACCGGGGCTTCATCGAGTGGCTCCCCAGCGCCGGTGGCGAAGCGCAGGCCGTCGTCTCGGCGCCGTCAGACAATGTGTTCACCTTCACGGGTGACGGCTCGCGGATCACGTTCGCGGAGAACGGCACCCTCGTCTCGGTCCGTTTGGACGGTACCGAACGTCGGGAGATCGCAACGATGGAGGGAGCCACCGAGATGGTGCCCTCGCCCGACGGGAAATGGTTGGCCGTCACACTCCGTGAGGAGGTCTTCGTGGCCGCGCTCCCGCCGTCGCTGGAAACGGTGAAGCTGACGGAGCGCTCTGCGCCCGGACCGTTCCAACGCGTGACCCGGGACGGAGGACAGGACTTGAAGTGGGCCGCCGGCGGCACGACTCTGACCTGGGTATTCGCCAACGTCTTCTCACACCTCGACCTTGACGACGTGTTCGGCCCGGACGCCCCCGACGAGGGCCTCGATCGGCTGGCGGAGGCCGTCCCCATCCATCTGGTCGTCCCCATGCCCAAGCCGGAGGGCTCGGTGGCGCTCACCGGTGCCACGATCGTGACC
>JBBSOM010000731.1:0-2405 GCA_038259715.1 Longimicrobiales bacterium | reverse complement strand
CGCCGTAGAGCTGCGCGGCGAGCGTCTTGTTGTGGCTCATCACGAGCGTGGGCCGCGCGTGGTTCGCGATCACGTGCGCGACCGTGAACGTCTTTCCCGGACCCGTGGCGCCGAGGAGCACCTGACTGCGGTCGCCGCGCACGAGGCCTTCGGTGAGTTCCTCGATGGCGCGCGGCTGGTCGCCTGCGGGCGTATGGGGAGAGACGAGCTCGAAGATACTCATAGGAGGTCCGAAGATAACCCGAAGTGGCTCCTATGTGCCACGGGTGCGGGCGTCCCTAAGCCGGCGTGCCGAATCCCAGCGCGCTCGCCGCTTCACCCTGTTCGCGATCCAGGGTGATGAAGTCCACGTCCGAGGGGGTTTCCGCCAGGTACAGTGCGGCGGCCAGGTGCCAGAGGTCCGCGCCACGGAGTCGCCCGACAGCGAGCACACGCGCCATCTCGGGCCCGAGGCGCCGGTCGGGGAACAGCCACGTGACGGCATCGAGCAACTCTGCACCGCCCTCTACCCGCTCGCGCGCGAGCGCTGAGAGGAACTCGGCTTCGAGCAGGTTCGTGGACACCAACTCGGCATATCCTTCCAGGCGACGCGCCAACGCGTCAGCCTCGGGCTCGCCGAAGGCCACCGCGACGAGGCAGGACGTATCCACGTACGCCACCTTCACCCGTTCCGGTCCTCGATGAAGCGATCGAGTGCGCCCAGGCGAGCCGCCACGGGACCGAGCCGCCGCGCCTTGCGCTCCGGAGCGTGCCGGGGGCCGGAGAGTACACCGCGCGCGCGCAGCCACTCCACACGAGCCGCCGTACCCGCACTCCGAACCAACGGGCGGATTTCCGCGACCGGCTCTCCTTGATAGGTCACCGTCACCGTGCGCCCCTCGCGCACACGTCGGAGCACCTCGGAGAAGCGGGCCTTGGCGTCATACGTCGAGAAGGTGTCGTTCTTGGAATCCATACGTCGAATTTATTCGGCCTGGTCAGACTAGTCAATTCAATACCACGACCTAAACCCAGCCCATGTCCTCGTCGTCGAAATGCTCGCGACGCTCGACGGAAATCACGCCCTTCACGCGTGAGATCGCCCTGCGGACCTTCTCCAGATGCTGAAGATCCTGCACCTCGACCACGAACTCCGCGTTCATGCCGCCGTCGCCGGTGCGCATGTCCGCATGCTGGATATCCGTGCCCGTGTCGCTGATCGCCTTGGCGAGGGCCGACAGAAGCCCCCTCCGGTCCGTGCCTCGCACGTAGAGGCGCACGATGAAGCGGTCGCCCTTCCCGGCGGCCCACTCGATCTCGACGCGTCGCTCCGGGTCCTGCGACAGCGCGAGCACGTTGGGACAGTCCTGGCGGTGGATGCTCACCCCCCTGCCGCGCGTGACGTAGCCGACCACTTCGTCACCCGGGACCGGCTGACAGCACCGCGAGTAGCGCACCATCAGATTGTCCATGCCCTGGATACGGACACCCCGACCCGAGATCTTGAGCCGCTCCGCGAGCCGCTCCAGCGCCGTCGGCGTGCGCTCGGCGACCTCGGCGGGATCGTGATCCGGGAAGACCTGCTTGAGCACCGCCGTCGGCCCCACGTCGCCCCGTCCGAGCGCTGCGACCACGTGATCAAAGTCGGGATGCCCGAGCGCACGGGAAGCCGACGCGAGTTCCCGGGCATCGGACGGGAGGCTTCGCTTGGCCCGCTTCAGTTCACGGTCGAGGAATTCACGGCCGAGCTTCAGCGCCGAGTCGAATTCCTCCTTGCGGATCCACTGACGAATGCGCTGGCGGGCCCGACTCGTCTTCACGAACGCCAACCAGTCCCGGTTCGGTCGTTGGCGCGTGGTCGTGATGACCTCCACGGTGTCGCCGTTGCGCAGCTCGCGAGACAGCGGACTGATACGTCCGTTGACCTTGGCGCCGGCGCAATGCAGTCCGACCTCGGTATGCACGCTGAACGCGAAGTCGATGGGCGTGGACCCCGTCGGAATCGCCTTGACCTCACCCTTTGGCGTGAAGACGAAGATCTCGCCCTGGAAGAGATCCATGCGGAGGAACTCCATGAACTCCTCCGGCTCCCGCGTGTCCTGCTGCCACTCGAGCACCTGTCGGAACCAGGTGAGAGCCTCGTCCGCCTCATTCTCCGTCGGCTCCGGTGGTCTCCCTTCCACGGCCTCCTTATAGCGCCAGTGCGCGGCGATGCCGTACTCTGACGTACGATGCATTTCCTCCGTGCGGATCTGGATCTCGTAGCGCCGGCCTCCCGGCCCGAAGACCGTGGTGTGCAGCGAGCGGTACATGTTGGACTTGGGCGTGGCGATGTAGTCGTGGAACCGCTCGGGGATCGGCGTCCACTTCGAGTGGATCACGCCGAGCGCCGCGTAGCAGTTCTGCACGGTGTCGGTCGTGACCCT
>JBBSOM010000730.1:0-2406 GCA_038259715.1 Longimicrobiales bacterium | reverse complement strand
GGCAATGTGGTGCTGCCCCTGGTCGGCGAGCGTCACGTGGCGGACCGGCCGTGGTCCGAGGTCAAGGACGAACTTCTGTCCGCGTTCCGTGTCGAACTCCGCAACCCCTCCATCGAACTCACGCCGTTACGTCGCGTCTACGTGCTCGGGCAGGTGACCCGGCCCGGTCCGTACGACATCGATCCTACCATGTCCCTGGCGGGCGCCATCGCCATGGCCAGCGGCGCTTCCCCGGACGGCGACCTCAAGAGCGTGAAGGTTGTTCGGGACGGCCAGGTCGTGCTGGACGGGGTCCGCGTGGAGAGCGGCCTCGCCCAGGTGGACGTGCGCTCGGGCGACCAGGTCTTCGTGGGACGCCGTGGGTGGATGGACCGGAACAGCACGTTCCTGGTGAGCGCGCTGATCTCCGTGACCAGCATCATCGTCACGCTCGCCATCCGCTGACCGCCCGGGGCAGGCTCACCAGGGCAGTCCGCGCATCCCCACGATCAGGTTCAGGTTGAAGACGTCGTTGCCCTGCACCACGTTGCGGTTCAGGTCGAAGGACGGGCGCACCGACGCTTGCAGGTCCCAACCGTCGTAGAAGCGCAACACACCCAGGCCGACGCCGTAGATCCTGTCCGGGGCCCCGCTGCCGTCGGGGGTACCCGCGAGCCAATCCCCACGCTCCTCGCCGAAGAGCTCGAGGCTCGTTCTCCCGCGTGCGTCGTAGAGGTCCGCGCCGAGCGTCCAACCGGATCCACCATACGCGGCCGGAGAGCCGAGAAGCTGGCCACGGTTCGTGTGACCTTGACGCTCTCCCGCCAGGTGGATGTAGAGGGGGTATGCCTTGGGGGAGACCCGGTACCGGTTGTCTCGCTCGCTGTGGGGAAACGCGCCGGTGACGGATTCTCCGCGAAGCACCAGCAACCGATGGTCTCCATCCAACCGCACGACCTTCCGGGCCCCGATGGTGCGGCCGGAAAGGTCGTCGGGTCGAACGATGATGTCCCGGAAATCCCGCGGGAAGTCATCCCGGATGAATTCCACGAACATCTCGAAGCCGGCGGCCGGGAGGCTCCAACGGACAAAGGCGCCGGCGAGTTGGTTCTCCGTTCCGGGGTTGGAGGCGGAACTGGTCGAGCTCCCACGCGTGAAGGGGCGAAGGAGGTCGCGGACCCCGAAGCTCCCCGAGGGCCACGGGGAATGGACAAAACGCTCGAAGCCCAATTCCAGGCCCGGCAATCCGCGTGGCTCCATGACCAGGACGAGGCCCGACGCCATCCGTTTCGGGACTTTGGAGAGGGGAGACCATTCCGAGTCCGCCGGACGCCCGACGAAGAGGCGCGCCTGGAGCCTGCCGATTCCTATGGGAACCGGTGCGGACGATTGGAGGAAGGCATGGGCGAAGCCCCCGGCATTGTCGCCCAACAGGAGCGGATAGCGCTCGGAAGGACCCCAGACCTGCGCGGCCGTGGATACACCCAACGTGATGCCGCGGAGTGTGAGCGCCGCCTCGGAGGATCCCGGCACCAGCCGCGCATACGGACGAGTGCCGAAACGCTGCGGCAGATCGATGGCCGCGGGAAACCGACTGTCTCGCAGCGCCCCGTCCCCCTGCATCCCGTTGTCCGCGAGTGCGAAGCCCGCGTTCTGCGCCAGGAACGCCTCGGGCGCCACCCGCACGTGGAGCGGTCCCCACTGGAGCCAGACCCCCCCGCTCACCACGCCCGTGAGACCGCGCCCCGCCCAGACGGCCCCGTCGTTTTCGCCAAAGGGGTAGGTGCTGTTCAGGATCGCACGAGCCTGGGGTCGCACCCACCCCCAGGCCAACAAATCCGAGCGGGCCGGTGTGGCGACGAAACGCTCTTTCCACGGGTGCCCGGTCGTATCCGCCGGAAGCAGCCGTGGCACCTCCTCCGCCGCGAAGCCCCGGATCGTCCACGGATAGAGCGGCGCGAGCCCCGCCACCTGCAGTACGCGGAGGTAGGATTCCTCCTCGGATCCGACGCGAAGCCCGGAACGTGGGTTCCATTCCCGCACCTGTGCGCCCAGGCCGTGGGCCAGCAGGGCGACCCCGCAGATCAGGATGGCTGTCCCACGCGCGAGCGTCGTGGGCACGGCGTGAAGGCGGGGGAAGGGCATCATGGGGAGGGAGTGGGGGCAGGCTCGGCAGGGCGCCGACGTGCGTTTCCCGGCCCCCCATTAGACGTTATTCTCCTGCGCCCGTCCAGTCCCGGCGGGCGGAGGTGACGTCCCGCTCCTTTCCGTGTGATTCCTCAGGACATCCGTATTGAATCCGTCCCGCATCGTGCTCCTGTGGCTGTTCGCGCTCTGGACGGCGGTTCTGCCGACCTCGGTCCGGGCGCAGCAGGTGGGCCCGGGTCGGCTCGTTCCCCTGAGTGGTCACGCCGAGGACCGCATCCG
>JBBSOM010000729.1:0-2410 GCA_038259715.1 Longimicrobiales bacterium | reverse complement strand
TCCACCTGGCCCACGAACTCGCTCGCCCGAAGCAGCTGCCCCGCCGCTCCAGGCTCTCGGGCCTCTATCGGGCGGCGTGGGCGAGTGTCGGCGCGGTCGGAACCCGGCGGCCGGCGCCCACACGGCCCAGCAACCCGACGCGGGTCGCGGTCGTGCGCCTGGGCCACCTCGGCGATCAACTCCTCCTCGACCCGCTCGTTTCAGGACTCAGGGACACCTATCCCGAGGCCGCGCTCGACGTGGTAGTCGATGACCCCGCCCACGTGCCCCCGTGGATGCTCCGACGTCGGTCGGTCACCTACCACACGCTCCACGTCCGCTCGGGCGACGGCTGGGCTCGTCCCGGCGCTGGTGCGCTGAAGGCTTCCCTGGGCGCGCTGAAGAGGGCCTGGGCCGCCGCACAACCGGGCATGATCGTCTTCGCCGACCCGATCGATACGGATTCGATCGCGTACTTCGCGGAGGCCATCGTCCACCTGGCCCCGGCAGCGTGGCGGGTGGGCCTGACGGCCGGCGCGCTTCCCGCGGGCCTCCTGGACAGGATCGTCCAGGTCGAATCTTCCGTGGCCCACGAGACGGTCCGGATGGCCGCCCTCGCCCACGCGGCAGGGGTGGCCTCCGCCACGCCCCGCCTTCCCACGGTACCGGACGCCCGGACTGCCCGGACGGCGCCGCGCCACGTGCGCATCGCCATCCATATGGGGGCGTCCACACCCGTGCGACGTTGGGCGGGGCGGCGCTATGCGGAGTTGGCGCAGCGGCTTCACACCGACATGGACGCCGAAGTGGTGCTGGTCGGCTCCCAGGCGGAACGCGATGAGGTCGATCTCGCGTTTGGGGAGGGCGCGTCTTCTTATGTCATCGACCGGGTGGGGCGCACATCGCTCGACGAGTTGCCCGCGTTGCTCCGTTCGTGCGATGCGTTCGTCGGCAACGACTCGTTCCCATTCCACCTCGCGGTTGCGTGTGGGCTTCCCTCCGTGGTGCTCATCGGACCCGGCGCGCCCCGCTATTACGCCTATCCGCTCGGTGACGTCACCGTGGTCAGGCATCCGCTCGTGTGTTCGCCCCGGCACGGGGAGGAGTGCCCCTACATGGTCACATGTCCGCACGCGGCGTGCATGCAGGCGATCCGGACCGACGATGTCGTGCGCGCGGTACTCCGCAAGTTGCCCGGGCAGCCGGACCGGAGCCGATCCTCGTGAGCGCTTCACCGAGGGCCTTTCTGCGCCGGCTGTACCGGGCCCTGCCCTTCAAGCGGCAGGCATTCCTGGCCCTCCGCACGCTGTGGAGGCCTCCGGAGCGCATCTTCAAGCACCTGCACTTCGAGGGGACATTCCGGGTGCCCGTCGCCGGATCGTCGTTCCGGCTCCATCACTTCGGGTTCCAGATCGAGAACGAGATCTTCTGGACCGGGCTCGACCACGCATGGGAGCCCATGTCGATGCGCCTCTGGATTCAACTGGTCCGCAGCGCGACTTCGGTGGCGGACGTCGGCGCCAACCACGGAGTCTACGCCCTCGTGGCCAAGGCCGTGAACCCGGACGCGCACGTCGCCGCCTTCGAGCCGGTGGCCAGGGTGCACGCCCGCTTACGCCAGAACGTCGAGCTGAACGATTTCGACATCGAGTGCTTCGAGGTCGCGGTATCGGATACCGACGGGAGCGGGACGCTCTACGACCCTGGACCGCCGCACATCCTGTCCGTGACCCTGGGTGTCGACACCACGCCCGCGGGCGGGCATTCCGTGCCTGTCCAGGTCCAGACTGTGACGCTGGCGGCGTTGGTCCGCGAGGGCCGGCTGACCGCGCCCGACCTGCTCAAGATCGACGTGGAGACCCATGAGCCCCAGGTGCTCCGGGGCATGGGCCCATTCCTCGAGTCGCGCCCCACGATGCTGATCGAGATCCTGACCGACGGCGTGGCCGACGCCATTCAGGAAATCGTGGCCCCGCTGGGCTACGCGGTCTTCGATATCGACGAAGCCACAGGATCGACGCGCAGACTGGACCGGGTGCGCCCGGCGGCATCGACCAACCTGCTTCTGTGCCGGCCCGACGTCGCGGCAGCGCTCGGATTGTAGCGGCCGGCTCAGGCGGTCGCGTCGGGGGCGTGGAAGAGCAGGTTCACGACGAGCGAGGGCCTCCACGGCGAACCGGAGAGACCCTCGTCGACCCTTCGAGATGGTCCAGCAACGGGGAGCGGGTGCCCCCGCTATGCTGTCGCCATTGCCGGCGCCTTCTTGACCTTTCCGGCCGAGATGCACGAGGTGCAAACGCGCACGCGGCGACGCTCACCCCCCGCGTCGACAATCTTCACCGTCTGGAGGTTCGGAAGCCAGCGGCGCCGGGTCTTGTTGTTGGCATGGCTGACGGAGTTCCCGCTTCCGGGTCCCTTGCCACACGCATAG
>JBBSOM010000728.1:0-2411 GCA_038259715.1 Longimicrobiales bacterium | reverse complement strand
GCGGCGCCCCCCCCACCCCCCCCCCCCCGCGCCCCCCCCGTGGCGGGGCCGGGGGGGTGGTGGCCGGGGGGCCCCGGGCCCGCTCGTGCGAGCGGTGGGTCGTACCATGGGTGAGGATATCCGAAGGGGATCGGAGCGTCAACGGGTTCCGAGCGGCGCGCGCCGCCGCGTTGAAGCTGGGCCCGTGGCGCCTCGATCCTTCGCGCCTCACGTCTCCGGCGGGCTGCCGGATGGGTCCCCTCCTCCGCCATCCACATCCCGATCCCGCGTCTGGATGTCTTCTTTCGGCCCGATCACACGGCCCCTCGCGGGGGACGTCGACTCCGACGGCGTCTCGAACGCCTCCCCGAGTTCCGCCAGGATCTGCTTGCCGGCGCTGGACACACCGGAAAGCGCCTTGTCCGCGGCCGAGATCAGTTGGAAGGCCTCGCGGATGGTGCTCGGGCTGACCGCCTTCCGCCGCAACTTGTCCTGCAGATTTTCGGCAAATTTCTGCAAACCCGAGGCTTCCACGGAGGGCGTCCGGGCGTACTTGGATTCCAGGAACTCGATGAAATCGAGCACCTGGTAGATCTGGTCGTCCGGAAGACTCTCGATCTTGCGCAACAGCCGTTGGCGTAGCACGTCGTGCATGGTCCGGTAGAGCAGGAGGAACGATCGGAGGCAGCCCCCGACCGACACGGTAGTCTACAACACCCGACGCCCTCCACGCACGGCCGGCCGCTCGGGGCGGGTCCGGAAGTCGAGACACCCCACGCGAGAATGGATTGGAAACACCCATCGGTGAACTTCGGGGTTACCCCGGTGTTCTGTATCACTGAACTCGTGGGTATTCGAGCATCGCGGATCCCTCCGACCTCCGGCCTGGATCATGCCCTTCCTCCCCCTTCGTTCCGTAGCCGTGGCCCCGACGGCCTCGTCGCTGTACGACGAGTGGCTCGAATGGCTGGACGGTGAGTTGGAACGCCCCGCGGTCGACCGCGCCGAGTTGTGCCGCCGGGTACTCACCGAGATCTACTACCCGACGTATTTCGATGCCGACCCGGCCTCGCTCCCGCGTGGACTGCGGCTCGCGCTTGCTCACCTGGATCCGCGCAACGTCACCCTGGAACCCGAGTACTACGCGGATATCGACGTTGAACGGTACTCACGGGTCAAGCCCCTGCTCTGGCTCTGGGAGATGTTCGACCGGAGCCCGCTCGGAGAGAACGTCGAACTGGGGATCCGCTTCCGCCGCCTGCTGGCCCGCCGGATCTTCCGTCGCTGCGGCCGAAACTTCAAGGCGTTCGCGTTCGTCCGCTTCTCGTTCGGATACAACATGGAGGTCGGGGACGGCGTGGTGATCCACCGGCACGTGCTCATGGATGACCGCGGGGGCATCGAGGTGGGGGACGGCTCGTCGGTATCAGACTTCGCGAACGTTTACTCGCATACGCACGACATCGTCGACGGCCGGATTGTCCACGCTCCGAAAACCGTCATCGGCACGGGCGTGCGCATCACGTATCACGCGACGATCCTGGCGGGCACCCACGTGGCCGACGACTCCATGGTGGGTGCGGGATCGATGCTGACGAAGGACACCCGTCCCCACTGGGTCTTCGTGGGTGTACCTGCGCACCCGGCGAAGGAGAAGTCCGAGGAGGACCGGGCCCACAAGGCTCCGCCGACTGTCGATCCGTTCACGGACCGCTGAGGTCGCAGACGCTCCCGCCCGCACGGTCGGCGGTCAACCCTCCTGGCTCTCGTACTTCGCCTGGAGGCTGGCCACGACGTTCGGGTCCGCCAGCGTCGTCGTATCCCCGACGGTGCGTCCCTCCGCGATGTCGCGCAGCAAGCGCCGCATGATCTTGCCGGAGCGCGTCTTGGGCAGGTCGGCCGTGAACACGAGCATGTCCGGCTTGGCGATCGCTCCGATCTTCTTGACGACGTGCCGGCGGATCTCCTCGAGCAGTTCCTCGGTCCCGTCGAACCCGTCCCGCAGCGTCACGAACGCGGCAAGCGCCTGGCCCTTGATTTCATGCGTCTTGCCGACGACGGCGGCCTCCGCGACCGCTGGGTGATCGACCAGCGCGCTCTCCACCTCCATCGTGCCGATGCGGTGTCCGGCGACGTTGAGCACGTCGTCCACCCGGCCGAGGATCCACAGGTAGCCATCTCCGTCGCGCTTCGCACCGTCCCCGGGAAAATAGATCTCATCCCACTTGGACCAGTAGGTAGCACGGTAGCGGTCGTCGTCTCCCCAGATAGTGCGGAGCATCGACGGCCAGGGAGATGGAATCGCCAGGTACCCCGCTTCCGTCGACTCACCCGCCTCGTTCAGAAGCGTGGCTTCGATTCCCGGGAAGGGGCGTGTGGCCGTGCCCGGCTTGGTTTCCGTGATGCCCGGCAGCGGGGTGATCATGATGGCG
>JBBSOM010000727.1:0-2422 GCA_038259715.1 Longimicrobiales bacterium | reverse complement strand
GGGCTCCGGCCACGCGGTCGGGCCCGATGTCCTGGGACGTTGCGGTCAAACGGACTCCCCATCCGGTGCGAATTCCGGCCATGGGACGCGCGGAAGGGCGTGTGCGTGTACGCGGCGGCGGCCGGGGCTCGCTGGGCCCTCCGCGCCTTGCCCCGGCCCCGCGGGCGCGGCCATCTTCCGCAGGCTATGGCCTTCATTCCCTGGGTTCCCGACGACGATGCGCGCGGCCTCCTGGCCGATCTGTACGCGCGCTACCGCGACGTACGGGGTGGACTCGACAACGTTCTGCGCATCCACGCGCTGAACCCACCCTCGCTGGCCCACCACGTGCAGCTCTATGCGCACCTGATGCGCGGCCCTTCGCCCCTGAGTCGGGTCCAGCGGGAGATGATCGCGGTCACCGTGTCGGCCGCCAACGACTGCTTCTATTGAATCAATCACCACGGGGCGGGTCTCCGTAGGCTGCTCGGCTCGGACGAGCTTTCGCGCGCGCTGGTGCGCGATTTCCGTGCGGCGTCGATCTCGGACGCCGATCGGGCGATGTTGGAGTATGCGGTGAAGCTCACCGAGACGCCGCACGCGGTCGGGGATGCCGACGTGCGGGCGCTGACCGAGGCGGGTTTCAGCGACGCCGCGGTACTCGACGTGTGCCAGGTGACGAGCTACTACAACTATGTGAATCGCCTGGCGGATGGTCTGGGCGTGGAATTGGAGGACTACTGGACCGTGGAGGAGATGACGATCACGGCGGAGGAGTTCCACGCGAGAGTGGAGCGGCGGGTGGAGCAGCGCGCGGACCGGGGCGGCCCATGAACAGCGCGGCACCCGACCGCGGAAACGTGACGCTGGACGGGCGCACCCTCTCCCTGGAGGACGTCGAGCGCGTCGCGCGGGACCCCCAGGTGAAGGTCGGCCTCGGACGCGACGCACGGAGCCGGATGAAGGCAAGCCGGGACTACATCGAGCGCAAGGTGGCCTCCGGCGAACGTGTCTACGGCGTCACCACCGGCTTCGGACGCCTGGCGGATGTGGTCATCGAGCCGGGCCAGCGCACCGAGCTCCAGCACAACCTGGTGCGCAGTCACGCGTCCGGCATGGGCGAGGCGCTCGACCGTGCCGCGGTGCGCACGATCATGGTGCTGCGCGCCAACGCGCTCGCTCGTGGGCACTCCGGATGCAGGGTCGAGGTCGTCGAGCGGCTTCTCGAATTGCTCAATCGCGGGATCCACCCGCGCGTGCCCCGCTATGGCTCCGTGGGCGCCAGCGGGGACCTCGCGCCGCTGGCGCATGTGGCCCTGGGCATCCTGGGCGAGGGACGTGCCGAAAGGGACGGCGTGGAGGTCGTGACCGCGGACCTTCTGGCGGCCGAAGGGCTCGAACCGTTCCATCTGGAGGCAAAGGAGGGCTTGAGCCTCATCAACGGCACTCAGGCCACCACGGGGCTGGGCATCCTCGCGCTCCTCGCGGCCGAGCGGGCCGTGGAGACCGCCGAGGTGGCCGGAGCGATGTCGCTCGAAGCGCTTCTCGGGACGCCGGAGGCCTTCCGCGCCGAGATCCAGGACGCGCGCCCGCACAAGGGCCAGGCCACCAGCGCCCGACGCCTGCGGCACCTCCTGCGCGACTCCCAGATCCGGGAGTCGCATCGGGACGGCGACCCGAGGGTTCAGGATGCCTACGCCCTCCGGTGTATGCCCCAGGTGCACGGAGCGTGCAGGGAGGCCCTGCGTTACGTGCGGGGCATACTGGAGGTCGAGGCCAACAGCGCCACGGACAACCCGCTGGTGTTCCCGGACGCCGACGTGATCGTGAGCGGCGGAAACTTCCACGCACAGATCGTCTCGCAGGCGCTCGACCTGCTCGCCATCGCGCTGACCGACCTCGCGGCCATCTCGGAACGCCGCATCGAACGTCTGCTGAACCCCGACCTGTCCATGGGGCTGCCGGCGTTCCTGACGGAGCGGCCCGGGCTGTGCAGCGGCTTGATGATCACCCAGGTCACCGCCGTGGACTGTCTGGCGGAGATGCGCGTGCTGGCCCATCCGGCCAGTGTCGACTCGGTGACCACGAGCGCGAACCAGGAGGACCATGTCTCCATGGGGCTCACGGCGGCCCGAAAGGCGCGACAGTCCGTAGCGCTTCTGGAGCAGGTGCTCGCGACCGAGTTGCTCGCGGGGGCCCAGGGTATCGACTTCCGCCGACCGCTGCGGGCGGGCACGGGCGTCGAAGCCGCGTACGCGCTCATCCGCGAACATGTTGCGCCGCTGCACGAAGACCGGATGCTCGGTCCGGATCTCGACAACCTGACCGGCGTGGTGCGCTCCGGTGTCCTCGCCGGACTTCACGCCGACGCCCTCGCCGGACCCCATGGCGAACCCCCCGACGGAATAAACCCATGAAATCGGCCCCACGGACCGTGCGCGCG
>JBBSOM010000726.1:0-2423 GCA_038259715.1 Longimicrobiales bacterium | reverse complement strand
GTAGAAGACCTTGCTCAGGCCCTCCAGCTTGATCAGCGCGTGATCTCCAGCCATGTGCTGTGCCTCCCTCTGAACCTTTCGGGTACGGTCCGGCTCGGGCGACCACCGCTTGGTAGACGCCCGTACCGGATATAGACGGAAGTCACGGCCGAATAGTTGCAGGCAGCGTGTCGGCGGCGGTAGGGCGGATGCGCCGACCTGGACCGGGAGCTATCTCGGCTCTCCGACCGCCCTCCTGCTGATGTGTCTGCCGATTGGGATTGCGGCGACCCCGCTTGAGACCGCCCCGAAGTCCCGGAAGCGCGCCCCGCGGAGGGTGATTCCGAGGCCCGTCGTTCCGGCAACTGGCATCGGGGCGCCCCGTTCACCATGATTTCCGGGCGCATCCCCCACCCCGAGGAGTCTCCCATGTCGCCGCGTCGCCGATCTACTCGCCTGCTCCGCACCGCCGCGGTCGCTGTCCTCGCCGCCCTGAACCTGCTTGCCTCGACGGCCTGCGGGTCGGATCCCATCGACAAAATCACTCAGGACGACCTTCGCGAGGACCTTTTCGCGCTGGCCGGGGACGAGATGCGGGGTCGCGAGGGGGGCACTCTGGACGAACTGGACGCCTCGATGTGGCTGGCGCGGCGTGCCCAGGAGGCGGGGCTGGAGCCCGCCGGGGACAACGGGACGTTCTTTCAGTTCTTCCCGATCGAGCGGTATCGCGTGTCCGAGAGCAGTCGGGTGACGCTGTCTGGCACCGACCTGGCGCTCGGCACCGAGGTGGTGCCCGCCAACACCGTCCTGGCCCGCGTGGACGCGCCGGTCGTCATCGTGGCCCCGGATCAGATCGGGGTGGACGAGGCCGCCGCGCGTCGGCTGGCCGCGCGGGTGCAGGGGCGGGTGCTGGTGACCCGGTACGACGCCGGGGGCGACAGTGCCCTTTCGCTGGCGCGCTTCGGACGGGCGCTACAGCAGATGGCGGGGGAGGCCGCTCAGGCGATCGTCGTGCTCGTCCCCGCCGACGAGCAGGACCAGTGGGCCCGGAACAGCTACCGCTTCTCCCGCGGATCGTACGCTCTGGACCCCGAGCATGAGGGGTACGTGCGCCGCGCCGAAGAGGGGACGCCGCTCCTGTACGTACGCGAGGACGCCTTGCCGACTCCGCCCGCCACCGGCGACCGGCTGGACGCCTGGGTCTTCACAGAGAGCTTCGAATACCCCTCGGTGAACGTGGTAGCGAAGGTGCCTGGCACCGATACGGCGCTGGCCGGCGAGTACGTGCTGTTCAGCGCGCACCAGGATCACGACGGGGTGCGCTACCCTGTGGACGGCGACTCCATCTGGAACGGCGCCGACGACAACGCGACGACCTCGGTCGCGATCCTGGCCATCGGGCGGGCCTTCGCGGCGGAGCCGGGTCGCCGAAGCGCGCTCTTCATCTGGCACGGTTCCGAGGAGCGGGGCCTGATGGGATCGCGGTGGTACGCGGTGAATCCCACCGTCCCCAAGGGCTCCATAGTGGCCGTGCTCAACGGCGACATGATGGGCCGGAACAGCCCGGATACGGCGGCGCTGCTGGGGGCGGTCGGGCCGCACCGCAACTCTCCCGAGCTGGTTGCGATGGCACTGCAGGCGAACACCGACGTCTCGGGATTCGTGGTCGACCACTCCTGGGACGACCCCGATCACCGCGAGGGGTGGTACTACCGCTCGGACCACCTCCCTTACGCCCGGGTCGGGGTGCCGGCGCTCTTCTTCACGACGCTGCTGCACAACGACTACCATACCCCCTTCGACAACCCCGATCGGATCGACATCGAGAAGCTCGCCCGCATGACCCGCTGGATGTATCAGACGGGCCGCGCGGTGGCCGAGGCGGACACCGCGCCCGCGCTCGACCCCGACTTCAAGCTGGAGCGGTGCAGGGACTACACGGGGAACTACTGCGGCTGAGAGGTGGCCCCGTAAACCGGCCCCGATCACGCGCGCCACGACCTCCCATCGGAGCGAGGCTTCGCCAATCGTCTTGGCCACGATCCCCCTGCCTGTGTGCCGTGGCGAACCGGACGCGGCACCGATCCGTCACGGACCTCGCACTCTTGTCCGCACCCGTTCCGCTGTATAGCGTGCGCTCGACGGCGCGGCAGATCTATCAGTTGGCCGAGCCATCCGGGGTGCCGGAGTCGGCGATCGGTCGTCCGGGCACCGGTGTCCCCGTGCGAAGCTCGTTCACGAGGAGGAGCGGAATGAAGCCACGTACGAGGTGCCGCCACGGAAGCCGGACACCCCCCCTTCCGGCGCTCGCCTTCCTTCTGCTCGCCGCGGGCTACGCGCCCCTGGGCGCCCAGGGCACGGAGGCCGACTATCTGCGGGCCGACAGCTTCGCCGCCCGCACGAGCGACCTGGTGGTGGGTCTCGCCGAGGAGCCCGGCTGGATC
>JBBSOM010000725.1:0-2424 GCA_038259715.1 Longimicrobiales bacterium | reverse complement strand
TCGCGGTGAACCAGCCATGGGTGAACGAGGGAAACGCCGCCCTCCTCGTGGACCAGTACGAACTGACCATGCTCCAGGCGTACTGGCGGGAGGAGATGTTCGGCGACGCCGTGTTCAGCTTGTTCTCCCGCCGGCTTCCGCTGCCGCGCAACTATCTCCTGGCCTGCGGGTTGGACGACGCGCTCCGCTATCTGGAGCGACTGCGATTCGATGACGAGGCTCTCGATTACCTCGCCACGCTCCCGGATTTTTCGCCGGACTTCCTCGATTGGCTAGGGAATTTCCGGTTCACGGGTGACGTATACGCGGTCCCCGAGGGCACACCGGTCTTCGCTGACGAACCGCTCCTCGAGGTTGAAGCCCCTCTGCCCGAGGGCCAGCTCGTCGAGACCTTCCTCATGAACCAGCTCAACATGCAGACGTTGGCTGCGTCCAAGGCATCTCGTGTCATCACGGCGGCTCGCGGACGCAGCGTGGTCGACTTCGGGCTACGGCGCGCGCACGGTGCGGATGCCGGGCTCAAGGGCGCTCGCGCCTATCACATCGCGGGCCTAGACGGAACCAGTAACGTGCTTGCCGGAAAGGTCTGGGGCGTACCGGTGACCGGGACGATGGCCCACAGCTACATCCAGGCCCACGACGACGAGATGGAAGCGTTCCGCGCATTCACGGAGCTCTACCCGGACACGGTACTGGTCGTCGACACCTACGACACCTTGTCGGCCGTGAGGAAGCTCGTGGAACTCGGCCGTGAGCTGGGTGCCGGGTTTCGGCCGCACGGCATCCGCCTCGACTCGGGAGACCTCGCGGAACTCGCGCGCGAGGCGCGCCGCATCCTCGACGAGGGCGGCCTGGCATCGGTGCGCATCTTCGCGAGCGGCGGCCTCGACGAGTACCGGGTAGCCGCCCTCGTTCGGGAAGGCGCTCCGATCGACGGGTTCGGCGTGGGCACGGCCATGGCTGTTTCAGAGGATGCGCCTGCGCTCGACTTCGCGTACAAGCTCACCTCCTACAAGGGTGTCGGGCGGATCAAGACGTCGCCGGGCAAGCCCGTGCTTCCCGGCCGTAAACAGGTCTACCGCGTCGAGGACGACCGCTACGCCCGCTACGACGTCGTGGCCCACGCCGACGAGGAGATGGACGGGCGCCCGCTCCTCGTCAAAGTCATGGCGGCCGGCAAGAGGCTCGACGCCGGCCGTGAGCCGCTGGACGCCGCTCGCCGCAGAGCCCGCGCCGAGATCGACCGACTGCCGCCGTCCATCCAGGGGATCGAGCCGGCCGATCCACCCTACCCCGTGCACGTGAGCGAACGCTTGCAACGCTGGCATCAGGAGCTGGTCGAAGCCTCCGAGCCCACCCGACCGGCAAGCCGACCATGAGCGCCCCCTCCGTGTCCGTCGACCGTGACCGCTCGGCCCTCCTCCTCGTGGACATTCAACCGGACTTCATGCCGGGAGGAGGGCTGCCGGTCGTCGAAGGCGACGCCATCCTCGGGGGCGTGCGCAGGCTGATGGAGTCGGACCTCTTCGGCCTCCAGGCCGCTACCCAGGATTGGCATCCTGCCGATCACGTCTCGTTCGCGAGCAACCACGAA
Organism: Longimicrobiales bacterium; assembly: GCA_038259715.1. GTDB lineage: Bacteria > Gemmatimonadota > Gemmatimonadetes > Longimicrobiales > Gaopeijiaceae > SZUA-318. Next base: position 830 of record JBBSOM010000725.1, on the reverse strand, counting down.
GGCCACGAGCCCATGGACGTGATCGAGCTCCACGGTCACGAGCAGATCCTCTGGCCGGACCACTGCCTGCAGGGCACACCGGGCGCCGAACTCCATCCAGCCCTGCCGTGGGCCCGGCTCTCCGTCGTGGTGCGCAAAGGAATGATGCGCGACGCGGACTCCTATTCGGGCTTCCGCAACAACTTCGACGCCGCCGGCAAGCGGCTGACCACGGGTCTGGCCGGCTACCTCCACGAACGAGGGGTCGAGACCGTCTACATTTGCGGGCTGGCGCGAGACGTGTGCGTCCGATGGACGGCCGAAGACGCCGTCGAGGCCGGCTTCAGGGTCGTATACCTCTGGGACCTGACGCGGGCCGTGGATCCCTCGAAGGACGACTACGTACGCACTGCCCTGCGCACCACGGGAGTGCGCATCGTCGGATCCAGTGAGCTCACGAGCTGACGAAGGCGCAGCACAGGGAGCCGCCTGATGCATGAAAAATGCGCAGTCTTCGGCGTGTACGTGCGTGGCCTGGAGGACGCGGAGGTCGCGCGGCTGGTGCATACCGGGCTCTGGACGCTACAGCATCGAGGTCAGGAAAGCACCGGGATCAGCGTGAGCGACGGGACGACCCTCCGGACGCACAAGGGTCAGGGGCTCGTCGCCTACGTCTACGACGAGGCCTCGTTGCGTCCCCTCGTCGGCCACATGGGCATTGGACACAACCGCTATTCGACCTCCGGCGGCGACGGCCTGCGCCACGCCCAGCCGGTCACGAGCGACGCGAAGCTGCTGGCGCTGGCACACAACGGCAACCTGCCCAACCTGGCGCCGCTGTCCCGCGCGCT
>JBBSOM010000724.1:0-2431 GCA_038259715.1 Longimicrobiales bacterium | reverse complement strand
GCGTCCGCGGCGTAGACTCCGTCGAGACCGAGCTCTCCGCGGACGACTCGCCACAACTCGCGGGACCCGTGAGCCAGCGAGGTCGACAGCCGGTAGTGACGACTACGCCCCTCGGCGCGAGCGGCCACCCAGCCATCGTCGGCGAGCATGCGCAGATGACGGCTCACCGTGGGCTGCGGGGCCTGGAGCACCCCGCACAACTCGGACACGGTGAACTCGCTCCGCTCCAGGAGAACGAGGATGCGCGTGCGCGTCTCGTCGCCGAGGGCGGAGAGGTGATCGAGGATGGGCGGCGGGGCGATTGTATCCATAAATGTGAATGTGAAGATACAATTACCGGGCCGAGCTGCCAACTTGCCTCAGGGTGAAGGCGGACTGCCGTGTGGCTCACTCCTTGAGGAGCCCTTCGATTTCGGCAAAGACCTCTTCTGCTGGAATCGAGGTCACGGCCCCGCTCTGTAATTCCTGCACACGCCGGGCGATCTCGACGGACCATGCCTGTTCGATCTCGGTCTCCTCGTCCAAACTCGCGATCAAAGCCTCAGCCAGGCGAGCCCTCTCTTCGCGCGGCAGGCGCTGGGCCTCAGCCTCGACCTGTTCTCTCATCATGGCCATCCCTGATCCCTCCGTTGTCGAACCTATGGCAAATCTACGTCCTCCGACGTCCTGGAGAACACGCCCTTGGAACTCGACTCTCGCCGGACTCCTCTCCTCAATACCCCGGCGATCTATTGCTGACAACGTTTCGGTTACACGCCCCACGGGCGGTACACGCCTCCGCGGCGGTACACGCCACCTGTAGCGGGCTACGCGCCTCCTGCCGCGTCCGTGTCGCTCACCCCGGCCGCGTGATCGTGCAGGTAATTCGCGGCCAGCCCGGCCATCGCCTTGACCCCGATCGGGAGGGCCCGCTCGTCCGCGAAGAAGTTCGGCGAGTGGTTGGGCCACGCCGTCCCCCCCTCCGGGACCACGCCGAGGAAGAAGAAGAGTCCGGGCACCTTCTTCTCATAGAGTGCGAAATCCTCGGATGCCGTCCACACGGGTCCCTCGGACGTCGCGTCCGCGCCGGCGGCGTGTTCGAGGGTCGGTACCGCCCACTTCGTGAGCGTGGGATCGTTCCACGTGACGGCGCCGCCCGTGCTGATGCGCACGACGGCTTCCGCCCCGGCGCTCTCCGCGATCTTCTCCGCCGTGAGGGTGATGCGCTCGTTGATCGAGGCCCGCATCTCCTCATCGAACGTCCGCACGGTCCCGGTCATCACGACCGAGTCGGGGATGATGTTGCCCCGCACGCCCCCGTGGATCGTCGCGACCGTCACGATGGCGGGCGCCCGGGTGATGTCCACCTGGCGCGCGATGATCGACTGGAGCCCGACGACCACCTGGGAGGCCACGACGACCGGATCGATTCCGCGCCATGGCATCGCGCCGTGGGTCTGCTGCCCGACGATCTTGATGTAGAGTCCCGCGGCGCCCGCCATCGCGCCTTCCGGCCGGTAGTGGATCGTGCCCACCGGGTCGGCCGTGACATGCAATCCGAAGACGACGTCGGGCACCGGGTCGGAAAGCGCCCCCTCCTCGATCATGAGGCCCGCGCCGCCCTCCTCGCCCTCGGGGGCGCCTTCTTCGGCCGGCTGGAAGAGGAAGACCACCGTCCCGGGGAGCCGGTCGCGCATGGACGCAAGTACCGTGGCCGTACCCAGGAGGATGGCCACGTGATTGTCATGACCGCATGCGTGCATCACCCCCACGGTCTGCCCGTTGTACTCGGTCGTGACCTTCGACGCGAAAGGCAGGTCGGACGTCTCGGTGACGGGCAGCGCGTCCATGTCGGCCCGGAGTGCCACGACCGGCCCGGGCCGCCCGCCGCGCAGGACGGCCACGACTCCGGTGTGCGCCACCTGGGTGCGCACGTCGAGGCCGAGACCCTTCAGGTAGTCGGCGACCAGCTTGGAGGTGCGGAACTCCCGGTTGCCGAGCTCCGGGTGCTCGTGGATGTCCTCGCGCCACGCCACCACCTGCGGGGTGATTTCCGCAACCAGACGGTCGATCTCGGGCGTGAGCGGGTTCAGCGAGGTCTGGGCAACGACGGGCGAGGCAATGCAAACACCCGCGGCGGCAACGAGGACGGTAGCGATTCGGAACATACACACTCCGGGAAGCGCGTCTCAACGAGGACGAGACTCTGAGGATGGGGCCGGGACGATGTGTTCGCCACCGGGCGCACGCATTCCGCCTTGCCCCTGACGGCGACGCGGGACATTCTTGGTCGCTTCGAGAAGGCCCCGGACTTCCCTCCCTGATCGGACGCCCGCATGGATTTCATCCAGCACGTCGTCGACTTCTTCAACACCTACGTCGTAGAAAACGGGATCAACGTGAACGGGGAGAACATCCCCTACATGGTGATCCTCCTCCTCGGAACGGGCAT
>JBBSOM010000723.1:0-2435 GCA_038259715.1 Longimicrobiales bacterium | reverse complement strand
GCTTGTCGTGACGGGCGCTCCTTCCGGCGTGACCGCGACGGTCGACCCCGCGAGCACCACCGCCAACACCTCCGCCCTCAAAGTCGCGGTAGGCGGGTCGGCGGCGGCGGGTGGTTCTACGTTGACCATCACGGGAACGGCCGCCGGGCTTCCTGACCGCAGCGTCACGCTCGCCCTCACCGTGACGGTTCCGGCCACCGGAAGCGGTAATACCGTATGGCAGTTCTGCCCGCTGAGCGGCGTCCCCGTCTGGTTCGCCTATCAGGACGGCAGCGGGCCGTGGACGGAAGTCGACCCGGACGCGGACCACAAGTACGCGTTCGACATCAACTCCGACCGCGGTGGCGTCGCCTACACGATGACGCCCACCAATCAGGCGAGTACAGAGATCCTGTTCGGCACGCAGCAGGAACTCAGCCTCCGGGCCTCCGCCATCTGCGGCGGGGCCAGCACCGGCAAGACCGTGAACGGTACGGTGGCGGGCGTGGGCGCGACCGATCAGGTGTACGTCGGGCTCGGCGGGTCCTCGGCCACGGTCACCGGGTCTGGAAGCCACAACTTCCAACTCACCCGCGTGCCTGACGGCACTCGGGACCTGATCGCAGGTCGATCCACCATCACCTTCAGCGGTGCCACAGCCAGCCTCGATTTCACCAAGGGGATCATCCGACGCGGCCTCGATCCGGCCGACGGCAGCACTCTGCCCGTGCTCGACTTCGACGCCGCCGAAGCCTTCACGCCGGCGGAACACAACCTGACGCTCGCCAACCTCGGGAGCGACGGAGCCCAGGTGGTCTCGTCGTTCTTCACGCCGAACGGCGCGGTTGGCGCCCTCTACGCCGAGACTTCCCTGACCACGTCGGCGACGCGGAAGTTCAAGACCGTGCCGGCCAGCGTGGCGCAAAGCGGAGATCTCAACGTCCTTTCGGTCACGGCCTACCCCAACCCCGGCACGGTGCCGGACAAGATCCGCTCCGCGGTGCAGTACTTCGCGGCGGCGGCCGATCAGACGGTGACCCTGGGCCCGGACATAGGCCCGGTCACGGTGTCGACGACGTCCACCACACCGTACGTCATGCCTCGCGCCCAATACACCGTCCAGCCGGAGTACGACCGCTTCTTCACCTGGGTCGCCACCCAGGTCAACGGCGCGACCGCAAGGACCCTGTTGATCATGACTTCGGCCGGTTACCTCGGCGGAGCCTCTGCCCTGGACCTCGCAATGCCGGACTTCACGGGCGTGGGAAACTGGGACGCGGCATGGGCTCTCTCCTCGGGCGTGCAGGCCACGTGGACGTTCGCTGCCGCCGGCTGGTCCACGACCGGCGGCGACGGCACGATGCTTCCCTACCTCGACGGCGCTGTGAGCATGACGGGCAGCCGGATCGGGCAGATCGTCTTCTAAGCGGCCGGGCTACGAGCCTGGCCCGGGAGTTCGTCGCCGCACGAATGCCGACGAACTTCCGGGCCAGGACGTCTACCCGAGGTCATCCTCGGCCGCCGCCCGTCGCAGCGCCTCCAGGTCACCGGAGCAGATCGCACGGACGTGACGGGTGAGGCGCTCGGCGTCCCAGTGCCACCAGGCGATTTCGCTGAGCGTCTCACGGGTGGCCTCGTCGAACCGGTATCGGATGACCTGCGCGGGGTTGCCCCCAACGATGGCGAAGGGCTCGACGTCGCGGGTCACCACGGATCGGGTAGCCACGATGGCGCCGTCGCCGAGGGTCAGGCCGGGCATGATCGTCGCGCCGTAGCCGATCCAGACATCGTTGCCGACGATGGTGTCCCCGCGGTAGGGCCATGCCTCGGGCGCGGCGGACTCCCAGCCCTCCCCGAACACCGGAAACGGAAAGGTCGTGAACCAATCGGTGGCGTGGTTCCCGCCATTCATGATGAAGCGCGTCTCCGCGGCGATCGAACAGAAGCGCCCGATCACCAAGCGATCGCCGATGAAGTCGAAGTGATAGAGGACGTTCTCCTCGAAGCGCTCCGGGCCGGCCGGATCGTCGTAGTAGGTATAGTCGCCCACCTCGATGGTCGGCCGCGTGATGAAGTTCTTCAGGAAACCGGTGCGCTCGGCGCCGGCGATCGGGTGGCGGAGGTCGGGCGAGGGACCGTTCGGCATGAAGCGCTCCAGGATCGGGGTCGGCACGGCCCCGCAATGTACCGCGCGAGGTTGGGCCAGGCGCGGTTCGACGGCGGCCGGGCTGTCGCGTGAGCGAGCGCACCTCTACCGTCAGAATCGACTCGGGGCGCTCGGCCCCCGGTCCTCCCCGCTCCCCCTCCTCGGGACGTCATGACACGCTGGCAAGGGCTCGAAATCGAAAGCGAAGGCACAGGCATCTCGCGACCGCTCAGCGAGCAGGTGAACCTGCTCGGGGCGATGCTCGGCGACGCGATCCGGCGGCGGCACGGTCCGGAGGCGCTGGAGCGGG
>JBBSOM010000722.1:0-2438 GCA_038259715.1 Longimicrobiales bacterium | reverse complement strand
GCATCCGGGTCCTTTTCCGTGAGGATCCGGATCGACGCGTCCTCCTCGATGGGGCTCATCAGGTCCCGCGTGTCGCCGTTCACGACCGCGGCGACCGCGGCCTTGGCGAGGCGAGGTCCGATGGCCGAGGCGACGTCGCCCGCCGTGGAGCCTTTCGGTAGCTCGAGAACGTCGCCGTTGGGAAGCGTGATTCGGATCTGATCGGGGGGCATGGCTCTCGGGGGTTTGGTTCGGGTGGCCCGTGATGATCTGATTCACACGCCCGGGGGTCAATGGCAGCCCGTTCGACGTGAGCTACTGAGCGCGGGATCGGCCCACCTGCAACGCGTTCGCTGTGGCAGGCCGATCAGCGACGCGCGGTGTTGATGATGAGCATACCGTTTCCCGCGGCGGTGCCGTAGCGGAACGTCTGCTCCATCGGCGAAAGGAACTCCATCGAGACGATCTCGGAGAGCGGAAAGCTGTCCACGAGGCGCGCGGCCTCTTCGTCCGTCAGGTATCCTCCATCGACCACGACCTGAACCATCGCGCAGTGCCGAGCGCCGCCCGCCCCGGCCTTACGGTAGTGCACATTTCCCCTCGAGGACTCGATGCACGTACCCACGTAGTTCGGACCGCGCAACAGCGGACTCGTGCGCACGCCACCGGGCAGAGCCCGACGGATGACCTCGGTGACACTGTTGGCGCCCCGTTCCCGCTCCATCCTTTGGATGGTGGGTTGGCCGATCTGGATGGTGCCCGAGCTTCCATTGGCCTTTTGGGCGATCTTTTCGGGCGTGGACACCTGCACGGTGATCGGATCCACCTCGAATGCCGAGTCGGCCAGCTGTAGGGTGACGGTGGTACGCTCGCCCGGGGCGAGGACCAGGTCGAGCATGCGGAACGTGTCGTCCTCGAAGCGCATCTCGATAGGCTCACCCGCAAAGGCCGGCGCCACCCCTTCTACGCGGAGAGCTTCGTCCTTCGGGATACCGCATACGGTGAAGGTCCCGTCGGCGCGCGTGGACACCGTACCCTGTTGCGTGGTCTGGGACAGGCCGACTGCCCCACCCCGCACAACATCCCACGAGACCTGGACCGAGGCGCCGGCCACGACCGCCCCGTCCAGCGTACGTAGGGTGCCCACGATCACGCCGGGGCCGTCAGGGGTGAGCGGCTCCGGGCACGATGAGCGGGCCACCGCGGCGGCCGACGGCAAGTCGAGTTCCACGCCCGTCATCTCGCCGACCACGACGTCCGCTTCGACCGTTCGGAGTTCGGGACTGACGACGGCGAGGTCCTCCGACGAGGCCGAGACGACGTAGTGACCCTGCGGCACATCCGTGAAACGAAAGCGCCCGTGCGGACCCGTCGTAGCCTGGAAGAACGTCCCGACCACCCCGACGCGTGCGCCTTGGACGGGGCCGGACCCGAGCGAATCCATCACCACCCCGTCGATCGTTCCCATCGCGAAGGTCACCACGTGCTGATCGTCCGTGCGCGCGCGCCGCACCTCGCCGCCTTCCTCGATGAGCGCGGCGAGGCCGTAGCGCACTTCAGGACCGCTCGCCGCTTTCATGGGAAGGTCCTGCTCCCGGACGACCGGCATCCGAATCCCCCACCGGTTCACCACCCACGGGCCTTCCGGAATCCGCGTGAACTCGACGCGGCCGCCGACCTTGTCGGTGTCGAGCCGCCACGGAAGTCGGGTATACCGGTAGTCGAGCCGCCGGGGGGCGTAGGTCTCGCGGTCGATCCAGAGCGTGCCCTCGATGTCCCTCTTGCGGCTGTCCCGGGGTTGGAACTGGAGGCCCAACCAGCTCTTGTCCGGGGCCTTGCCGGTAAGTCCGAAGCAGTGCGCATCTTCGAAGGAACGGTCGAGCAACACGTGTGCGTCCGGTCCGTAGTAGCGGCTCTCATCGTCGCCTCGCTCGCCCCGAACATACCCGTCTTCCGCCAGCTCCTGCGGGGGCCGGCTCACGAACGGGCTTGCGGGATGCAGTCCGGTGCGCGGTCTACGCTGCTCCTCCTGGACGGTGAGATGCTCCGGATCGAGCGTCCGTGTCCAGCGATCCACATCGAAGAGCACCATCGCGCGGTCCTCGACGAACGCGGTCACGCGGAACGCCTTGCGGACCTCGTCCCAGAGATCGGCCACCGCTCCGCGGTCGCCGCAGGCACACGGCACTCCCTATCGACCTCGGCGGTGATCCCCTCGACGTCGATTGCGCGGTAGCTCGAGCGCAACTCGATGAGCCGCGGCCCGCCGGAGGGAACATCGAGCACCACCTCTCGCGTGACATACCCGATGTTTTCAGCGTGGACGGTGTAACGCCCAGGCATGGGAGCCGTCAGCGCGAACAAGCCCGCCTCGTTCGTGAGCGTCGCGTCGGACACCACGCCACGGGCGTTCAGGAGCGTCACGTACGCGCCCGCGAGCGGGCGAGGGCCCGGGTCGG
>JBBSOM010000721.1:0-2439 GCA_038259715.1 Longimicrobiales bacterium | reverse complement strand
TGACGCAACGAAGCAGGACGACGGCGCGACGCTCGACGTCACGTTCGAGGCGCCGCGCACGGACTTCACCCAGGCGCTCTCGCTCGTTCCGGCGATCTGGGCCACGAACTTCGCCTCGCTGAAGACGTCCGGCACCTTCACCCTGGCGGGTGCCGTGCACGGCACGTACGGCGAGGGCTCCTTCCCGGCGTTCACCCTCGAGGCGGTCGTGGCGGGGGGGATGTTCCAGTACCCGGACCTGCCGCTGCCGGCGCGCGACATCTCCCTCGATCTCTCGATCAAGAATCCCGGCGGTGGCCTCGACAGCACGGTGGTACGCCTGGACCCCTTCCATGCGGTCATCGGTGACCAACCCCTCGACGCCGCCGTGACGCTGCGGACGCCCGTGTCCGATCCGGACGTCGACGCCCGCGTGAAGGGCACAATCGACCTCGCCGCCGTGACGCGTACGATCAAGCTCGACAGCGTGCAGGAACTGAACGGGGTGGTGACCGCGGACGCCTCGGCCCGCGCACGCCTGTCGGACATCGATGCGGGTCGGTACGAGCGAGTCCAGGCCCAGGGGAGCGTCGCGGCCAGGGACGTGACGTTCCAGGGCGCGCAACTTCCCTACCCACTCGCCGTGCACGAGATGACTCTCGCCCTGACGTCCCGTCGGGCGGACCTGAAGTCCCTGGACGCGCAGATCGGCGGAAGCGACGTCCAGGCCAGCGGCACCATCGACAACATCCTGGCTTTCGTTCTCCGCGACGAGGAGCCGCTGCGCGGTAGCGTCACGGTGCACAGCCGACATTTCGTGCTCGACGAGTGGAAGTCGAACGATCCGATGGTCGAGGTCATTCCCGTTCCCGCGATGCTCGATGTCTCGCTGGACGGCACCGTCGACTCGCTCACGTACGGCAAGCTGGCCATGTCCGACGCGCGCGGACACGTGACCGTGAAGGACCAGCGCCTGACGCTGGACGGCTTCACGCTGAAGACGCTGGGCGGCCGCATGGGATTCAACGGCTATTACGACACGACCGAGCCCACCCGCCCCACCTTCGACATGGGGCTGACCGTGGACAGCCTTGATGTGGCCGGCGCATCCGCGGCGTTCCTCACGGTCCGGACGCTGGCCCCCGTCGCGCGCTTCGCCCAGGGCACCTTTTCCACGAAGATCGACCTGAGGGGAGCGCTGAACGGGGACATGACCCCCGTGTTCACGGCGCTCCAGGGCAAAGGCTCCCTGCTCACGTCTCGGATCGCGCTCGAGGGCTTCCCGCTGCTCACGAAGCTCGCCGAAGTCGTGAAGCTCCCGCGGCTGAGCAGCCCGACACTAGACGCCATCCGCTCGAGCCTCACGATCGACGGCGGCCGCATGCACGTGCGGCCCTTCGGCGTCGACGTCGGCAACCTCCGGATGTCGGTCGAGGGCTCGAACGGCGTGGACCAATCACTGGACTACACGCTCGGCCTTACCGTGCCCCGCTCCGTAATGGGCGACGCGGCAAACCAGTTCGTGCAGGGCCTGGCGGAGAAGGCCGGCCAGGTCGGGCTCAACCTCCCCTCAGCCGACTCGATCCGGCTCGGTGTGAAGGTCGGCGGCACCATCACGTCCCCTACGCTCGAGGTCGGTCTCGGTCAGGCCGCCGCCTCGGTGGGCCAGCAACTGAAGCAGGCCGCGACCGACGCGGTCGGCCAGAAGGTGGACGAAGCGAAAGCCCGCGTCGACTCGGCCACCGCAGAGGCCCGCCGGCGCGCCCAGGAGCGCGCCGACAGCCTCGTGGCCGACGCCGAGGCGAAGGCGGATACGATCCGGGCGGAAGCGAAGAGGCTCGCGGAGGCATCCAAGGCGGAGGCCCAGCAACGCGCGGACTCGGCGGTCGTGAAGGCCGGCAGCGACCCGATCGCGCGCGCGGCCGCGCGGGCCGTCGCGGACAGGATCCTCAAGGCAGCGAACGACAGGGCGGATGCGGCCGTCACCGCAGCCACCGAGCGGGCAGACGCGTTGGTGGCCGAGGCGCGGAAGCGGGCGGCGGAACTGGTGGCGGGCGCGGGCGGCTGAGGGCGGCGCTCGGCGGGCACCTGGAGGCGCATGGGTCTCCCAGGGTCTCCAGGTGGCCGATCCCGACACACGTGACCCGGCGCCTGGGCGTGCGTAGCCGAGGCTGGGCCACGGCTGGGCCAAGGCTCGGCATACCCGTCCTGATGGCTCTCGCCCAGGCGAGGCAAAGGGGCCCCGGGGAAGCTCAACCCGACCGTACGCCTCTGAGAGTGCCTGTGGCGCAAGGAATTCCGAAGTCTCTGAAAGTAGTCCCATCCAGACATGGACAGCTTTCTGGAAGTGGTAGTCGGCAGGGGCCGGCGTGAGGTGCGGAATGGGCGGGCCGCCGCCGCCCCGGGCTTTGTGCGCCGCTTCGGCGCACGGGTCGGGCTCTGGAAGCCTCCGGGAGCCGT
>JBBSOM010000720.1:0-2453 GCA_038259715.1 Longimicrobiales bacterium | reverse complement strand
GTTGGCGTCGGTGGGATCGATCACGATCTCGGACTAGTACATGGGCCGACCGTCCTGGGCGCTGACCCGGGTCCAGGACGACCCGCCGTCCTCGGACCGGTACGTGCCCTGGGTGTCCCGGTCCGCCGTCTCCACGAGGGCCATGAGCACCTGCGGATTCGAGGTCGAGATAGCCAGGCCGATGCGGCCCTTGTCACCGGAGGGAAGTCCGTTCTTCAGTTCGGTCCAGTGGTCTCCGCCGTCCGTGCTCTTGTAGATGCCGCTCCCGGGTCCTCCTCCGTTGAAGCCCCACGTGCGCCGCATGCGCTGGTACATCGCGGCATAGAGGACCGTCGGGTTGGACACGTCCATGGCCAGGTCCACTGCGCCGGTGTTCTCGTCCACGAAGAGCACCTTCTCCCAGGTCCTGCCGCCGTCGCGCGTCCGGTAGACGCCGCGGTCGGCCGAGGCGGCCCACAGGTTCCCGAGGGCCGCCACGTAGGCGATGTCCGGGTTCGCGGGGTCGATGCGGACGCGTCCGATGTGCCGCGTCTCGGCGAGGCCCAGGAAGCGCCACGTCGTGCCGCCGTCGTCCGTGCGGTACACACCGCCGCCGTACGCCGTGCTCTGACGGTTGTTCTGCTCACCCGTGCCGGCGTAGACGATGTTCGGGTTGGACGGCGCCAGCGCGATGTCACCGAACGTGCTCACCGCCATCGTGTCGAACACGTTGGTCCATTGCTGGCCGCGGTTGACGCTCTTCCACAGTCCGCCCGAGGCGGCGGCCACCCAGATGATCGACGGGTCGGACGGGACCGCCTCCACGTCGTGGATCCTGCCCCCGGTGGTGGCGGGGCCGATGGAGCGGGGGTGGAACGACGCCATATCCTCGGTGCGGATCGGGGCGATTTGCGCCACGCCCGCCATCGGTGTCAGGAGTGCCAGACCGAAAATGGCGTGTAGTGAGCAGCGTGCGGTAAGGGTGCGGATCATGACCGTCTCTGGGAATCGGGTATCGGTTCATTCGAGGTCCCAAGACCAGCGGTGTCCGGTGGCCGGGGTGTCGCGCGATCGAGCGCCTCGCGTACGATGCGCTTGACTTCGTCGTCCATGTCGTCGGGGCTCAACATCCAGTACAGATAGTCAGGTTCCTGGGCGGCCACCTCGTCGAGGGGCCGTCCGCGATGCTTCCCACGTCGAAAGACACGCCCGTCCTCCTCGCTGCTGAACCAGCGGTCGACCTCCGTGCGGAACGGGGCATACTCCTCGCAGTACGCGTGCAGCCCGTCCAGGTCCCGAGGAAGCTTGGGGTAGTGCTCGAGCTGCGCCCCGAGGACGGCTGCCGAGGTACGGATGTCGCCGAGGGCCGTGTGCGCTTCCTCGTGCTCTCGGCCCAGATAGAAGCGCGCGGCCGCGGAGAGGTCACGCGGCTCCTCGCGATGGAAGATGTTCTGCATGTCGATGATGCGGCGGCCGTCCAACTCGAACGTGATGCCGCACCGCGCGAACTCCTCAATCAGCATGCCGATGTCGAAGCGACGGATGTTGAAGCCGGCCAGGTCGCACCCCTCGAGCATGTCGGCCAACGCGCGGGCGCGGGCGCAGAACGGGGCTTTGTCGGCCACGTCTGCGTCCGTGATGCCGTGGACCGCGGCGGCCTCCGCCGGGATGGGAATGCCGGGATGGAAGCGACGGACCCGCTCCAGGACATCGCCTTGGGGCGTGATCTTGATCAGCGCCAGCTCGACGATCCGGTCGTTCTTCAGATGCAGCCCCGTCGTCTCCAGGTCGAAGAAGACGAGGGGGCGGTCGAGCGCGAAGGGAAGTTCCATTCCGTATGCTACCCGTTCGCGCGCGGGCGCGCACGAAGGAGCGGCACCAGGGACATCAGCGCCCATGCCCCTTCGACGAGCACGAAGCCCGCACGACGGTCCACGACCGCGATCCACGTGAGCAGCGAGGCCCCGATCAGGTTCATCAAGCCATACCTCCGGTCCGACGGACCGAGCCGCCCGGACTGGTTCAGCCCGTACGCCAGCAGAATGAGCACGGCGCCAACGAGCGAGACGACCTGGTAGAACACGGGGACCTCCTCGTGCGGAGATGTCGGAGGGGATCGGACGCGCATCAGCAGGGTCAAAAGGTACGATCGTCACGGCCACACACAACGGCTCCGCCCCACCTCCGGGTAGCGCCGCCCGCTCCCACGGAGGATTCATGCACGACACCATGCCGGAGTTCATGCGCGCAGTTGTGGTCACCGAACCGGGAGGGCCCGAGGTCCTGAGGGTGCGTGGAGTGCCCGTACCCGCGCCCGCCCCGGGTGAGATCCGGGTACGCACGTCGACGTCCGGCGTGAATCGGGCAGACCTCCTCCAGCGCAAAGGCGCGTATCCGGCGCCTCCAGGCTGGCCGGCGGACATTCCGGGCCTCGAGTTCGCGGGAACCGTCGACGCCGTGGGGTCCGGCGTGGC
>JBBSOM010000719.1:0-2456 GCA_038259715.1 Longimicrobiales bacterium | reverse complement strand
CTGCCCAAGGTGCTCCACTACTATCAGGAGCCCTACCCGTTCTACGACCAGGACGTCCTGGTGGTCGGGGCCGGAAACTCATCGGTCGAGTCCGCGCTCGAGATGTTCAGAAACGGCGCGCGCGTCTCGATGGTGCACTTCCTGGACCAGATCGACAGCGGGGTGAAGCCGTGGGTCGTGCCGGACATCACCAACCGGCTGGAGCGTGGTGAGATCGCGATGTACTGGCGTCATCGGATCGCCGAGGTCAAGCCGGCCTCCGTCGTCCTCCGCAACGAGGATACCGACGATACCGTCGAGATCGCCAACGATTTCGTGGTTGCGATGACCGGATGGCGCGCCGATCCGTATATGCTGCGCGAGCTCGGCGTGTCGATCGACGAGGAGACGGGCATTCCCACGCACGATCCCGAGACCATGGTCACCGACACCGCGGGCGTGTACATCGCCGGGGTGATCGCGGCCGGCCACAACGCCAACAAGATCTTCATCGAGAACGGACGTGAGCACGGCGCGCTGATCGTCGCCCACAGGCAAGCGCTCGCGGAGGCTTGATTCAGGCTCAGGCCTGCGCCCAGACCGCTAGAACTTCGCGCTCAGCAGCGTCACGGCGAGCGCCGCCTTCCGCTGGATGCCCCGGGGACCGGGTCGCTCCACCATGACCGGATATGGGAGCGGCGCATCCATGCTCCACGCTCCGTCCGCCAGGCCGAACAAGGCTCCATCCGGGGGGGGTGGACCCTCCAGGCGCCCGGCGTAGCTCCGTGTCAGCCGGACGCCGAGCGCGAGGCCGAGGACGCTTCCCGCCAATGGCACGCCCACGGTGACCCGGTCGTCGTCGGGTTGCGTGAGCAGGTCGACGCCCAGGCCCGACAGCGCGCCGATCACGCCGTAGATGCTGACCAGGCGCGCGCGGCTCCGACTCGGGTTCCAGTGCGGCGCACCGAGGGCCGTGGCCAGCAGGCCCACGTCACCCCCGATGAGCGCGGCAGACAGGAGCGCATCGTCGTGGGCGTCCGCGATGTACCCGGTCGCGAAGCCGAGCCACGTGCCCCACAGCGCCCCGAAATTCACCGTGGTGATCTCACCCGGGGAGATCGATTGGCGGGACAGCACGCTACCCGCAACGATCCCCGCCACGCCACCCACGATCGCGGAGGCAAAGCGCTCTTCGCTCGGGTCGCCGCTCTGGTAGCAGAACGGCCCCGACGGACCGAAGGTGCCCGGGGGTTGGACGGAGTCTTCGATGCACGTCGTGGTCTCCCCGAGATCGAGCACGTTGGCCCATCCCACTCCCTGCCAGGTCCCGAAGATCGCCCCCAGCGTGATCGCGCGGGCCTGCGCCTCGGTGAACGGTCGCTTCCGGGCCAATGCCCTCCCGGCCAGAAAGCCCACGGGTCCACCTACCAGGAGGCCGGCACCATAGGCTTCGGGCGCATCTGCGCCGAACGCTCCCGGCACCGCGACCCCGAGCCACAACCCGTAGAGGGTTCCGAAGACCTGCAGTTGCACCCGCCCGTCCCCCGTGGTGCCCTCGTCCCGGACGCCGGTCAGGAAGCCCTGTGCGCGTAATCCCGCCGCCGTGTCGGGGAAGTGCGCGGCGATGTAGCGATAGAGTTCCAGGGCAACGTCGCTGCGTCCGTCCGCTTCGAAGCGGCCCGCGGCCCCCATCAGGATCGAAGCCGAGTCGGCGGCCGTCACTTGCGCGACCGCCGGCCGAGGCACCGCGAGGAAGAGGAGCGCCAGAAGAAGCGCCGGGACAAGGCTGGCGTACGTGAGTCTCATCGGGGCACCGGAGAAGGAAAGGAGCATGTCGTGAGCAAGAAGCATGTCGCGCTCGGTGGGCCAGCAATCATCATACCCATCTCACGGCCGATCGGGACAGCGCTGCCCCTTCCGATCTATCACTAACATTGCTATTGACACCATCCTGGCCGAGCACCATTGTTACTAGCATTGCTAGTGGACAGGCACACGCTGGGGCACGGATGACGCGATACGGGCTGGGTGACTTCGAGCAGCAGGTCCTTCTGACCATCCTGCAGATGAACGGGGAAGCGTACAGTGTCCCCATGGTTCTGGAGATGGAGGAACGGAGCGGCCGCGAAATCTCGCAGGCCGCGATCTACATCGCGTTGCGCCGCCTCGAGGAGAAAGGACTGGTCACGTCGCGCATGGAGCCCGCCGACGAGACGGGTACCGGTCGCGAGCGGCGGTGGTTCCGCGTCACCCCGAGCGGGTTCGAGATGCTCAAGGAAACCCGCCGCACGATGGAGCGCTTCTGGCAGGGTCTCGATCGCGTCGTAGAGGAAGGATGAGCGCCCCGTCCCGGCGGCCGCCGGTCCCGGCCGGGGGCCAGTGGGCACTCGCGCGACGCCGCGACGAGCGGGAAGGCCGGCGGGTCCGGGGGGGGGTGGCCGCGTTGCACCCGGCGAGCGCGAAACGCCGCGGGCAGG
>JBBSOM010000718.1:0-2457 GCA_038259715.1 Longimicrobiales bacterium | reverse complement strand
GGATGGCCGGTCTTCTACCAGGTCCGGCCGCACTTTCTTCCGCTCTACGTGGACGCGGGCCTCAACCTGCTCAAGCTCGGGGAAGAAGCCCTGATCCCGACCGAGACGTTCTCGTTGGAAGGGGGCAAGCGATCCGGCTTCCGTTATACGATCCGGAAGATCGAGAAGGAGGGTGGCTCGTTCGAGGTGATTCCGGCCGAAGCCATTCCCGCCGTCCTGCCGCGGCTCCGCGAGGTGTCGGACGCATGGCGGGCAGCCAAGGGGATCCACGAGAAGAGCTTTTCCCTTGGATCGTTCTCCGAGCCGTACATCTCGCGTTTTCCCGCGGCTGTCCTGCGCAAGGAGGGCCGCGTGGTGGCATTCCTGAACGTGTCGCTCGGCGCTGACTTCGATGAATTCTCCGTCGACCTCATGCGGTACGACCCCCAGGAAGCGCCCACGGACGCCATGGAGTACCTCTTCCTGAAGATGATCCTCTGGGGCCAGGCCAACGGGTACCGGCGCTTCAGCCTCGGGATGGCACCGCTTGCCGGGTTGGAAGGCGGGCCGCTCGCGCCCCTGTGGGCGCGCCTCGGGGGCGCCGTGTACCGGTACGGGGAGCACTTCTACAACTTCCAGGGTCTGCGGGCTTACAAGAACAAGTTCGATCCCGTCTGGGAGCCCCGATACCTGGCCTCGCCCGGCGGGCTCGCGCTTCCGCGCATCCTCGGCAACGTCGCGACGTTGATATCGGGGAGCCTGCGCAGCGCGATCGCGGGGTAGGCGCTCTACTTCAACGTGGCCACGTAGGCGGCCAGATTCACAATGTCGTGGTCGGAGAGCGGGATGCTGACCGGGCGCATCATCGTCGAGCCGGGGACGTCCTTGGGGTTCGTACCCCGCCAGCCGTCCCGGAACTTCCGGAGCTGACCCGCGACGTACCAGTCGGCCATGCCGGCGATCGGCGGAGCCGTCTTGTCCACGCGACCGGAACCGTCCCGCTCGTGGCAGATGATGCACGCCTGGTAAGCCACTTTTCCCTTCGCCACGTCGCCCCCGAGCGTGGGGGAAGACGGGTCGACCGGCTGGTCGGCGAGCCAGGCAGCCAGTGCCTTGGCGTCCTCAGGGTCGGTCAGCGTCCCGGCGGCCGCGGCCATGAGCTTTCCGGTCGAGTCGGCCGGCACGTACGCCCGGAACCCCACCTGGAACTCCCATAGCTGGAGTTGGATGTACCATTCGGGCAGGCCGGCGAGACCGGGCGCGCTGGTCTCGCGGTTGCCCTGGGCGTGGTCTCCATGACACGTGGCGCAGGTGCCGAAGAGCGCCTCGGCCCGCGCCGTCTGTTGGGCCGACGGACCTCCACACGCGACGGGGGTCGACGCCAGCGCGAGCAGGGCGCAGACCCGGAGGACCGAGGTGTTTCCCTGTCCGGATATCCGACGCGAAAGCATGCGCGAACGATAGAGCGATGTCGGTCAGGGTCAACCGGCGGGTTCCGCGGAGCCTGCTGCGCATCGTCGCATTCCTGCGCCCCGTCACCCCGGCTTGGTTGGAGTGAGCGTCGGCGCATCGGACGTCGACGCCCTCCCTCCTTCCGGAGACCCATCATGAAGAAGATCCGCATCGTCACGGGCGCGACCCTGGCTCTCGTTCTTTCCCTGGCTCAGGCGCCCTCGGCCCCTGGGATCTCTCGGCAGGCGCGTGGTGGCGACCTGCGGCTCGCACCGCCGTCCTCGCCGTCCTCTGCCGTGCCCGTCGCATCGGTCGAGGGTGGCGGGATCTGGGGCACGGGCATCTGCTACGGGTGCATGGGTATGGCTATGGCGACGCTGACCGGACCGATCCCGATCGGTGGCGCCATCCTGGGCCCGTGCCTGTCCCTCTGTGTGAGAGTCCTGTGAGGGCGCGGGGTGCATCGCCCCCCGCGTCTCAGGTCGTCCCATCCACGTATTCCGACGTCATCGCATCCGGCCCAGGTTGACCCATGCGCACTCTCCGACCCACTCGCCGGGAACCCGACCGGGTTCCGATCCGCCGCCGCCTCGTCGCGGCCGGTGTGATGTTCGGGATCGTGGGGGTGCTCGCGGCCGTTGCCGCGGCGCCCGCCGACCCGTTGGCCGCGGGTCGTGGACTGTATCGCGCGACCATCCGAGCCCGGGGCGGCACGTTCGTGTCCTTCCCCGGCGCAGTACTTCAGTCGGGACCTTCCGATTGTGGGCCGGCTGCGCTGGCCACCCTGATTCGAACCCTGGGCGGGACTCCCCCGCCGACGGACTCTCTCGCGCGGCTCGCGGGGACCGGTGCTCGGGGCACCGTCTTCGCGGGTCTGGCGCGCACCGCCCGCTACTTAGGCGTGGCGAACGAGCTCCGTCGGCTGAGTCCCGCCGCCGTGGACGCCCTGGACACACCCGTGATCGCGTGGGTGGATGGAGGTCATTACGTCACTGTCGTTCCGGATTCCGTGAGGTCCGTGCTCGT
>JBBSOM010000717.1:0-2457 GCA_038259715.1 Longimicrobiales bacterium | reverse complement strand
GCCTACCCGGATCTACGAGCCCGAGGACGCGCGTTCGTTCCTCGAGGAGGCGGGGTTAGACGTGGACGCCATGGTGTCGGCCGTGGAGGGGCGCATCCTTTCCGCGTTCGTCCGGGCGACGAAGCCCGTTGAAGCGGAAGTGACCACCTTGTCGGGGGACCAGGAACGCGCTTGCTGCGGCCCGGCGTGCTGCTCCTGAACGCAACTTCTTCACGGTTTCACGGTCCCAGGAGCGCTGCCGGCACAACCGCGACCCCATCGGGACGTCGATATGCGTAGGGTCCGGTGGTGACGACCAGGAGGTCGAGGACATCGGTGCCAAGAGTATCGCGAAGCCACAGCAGGTGACGGACGTCATAATCCGTGATCGCGGAGCTCAACTTCACCTCGATGGCGAGAATGCGCTGGTCCCCCCGTTCGACGATGAGGTCGACCTCCTGCCGCCCCTCCTTCGTCCGCAGGTGCTGGACCCTGGCCTCCGCGGCTTGCGCGTACGCTCGGACGGAAAGCGTCACCAGGGACTCGAAGAGCTGCCCGAGGAGCGTGCCATCTCGAGGGCCAACCGGGTTCGTTGGGGTACCCGTCAGCAGGGCACCTTCGTCCACCCCCAGAAGCCGCGCGGCCAGGCCTGGGTCCGCGAGGTGATGCTTGGGCGCCTGGGTCAGCCGGGCCAAGTGGTTGCGGGAGGGCAGCCATCCGGGGAGAGGGTCGATGACCCAGAGGCGCGAAAGCACGTTACGGTAGGCGCTGATGGTAACCTTTGTCGGCGCGTCCTCATCGTCGCCTGAAGCGGCCCTGCGAATCTTGGCCAGCGACGTGGTCGTGGAGGTGGCAGCGGCATAGCCAGCCATCCAGCGTCTCAGTGCCTCGGGCTTTCGGACAGAGTGACCCTGCTCGTCGAAGTCCCGGTCCACGATGCGAGTGACGTAGCTGTCGAGTTGAGCGCGGAGTGCTCGGCCCGTGAGATGGCGCAGGCCGGGAAAGCCGGAGGTGACGATCTCCCTGGCGTAGTCCGCGAGCCCTACCGAGGTCTCCCCGGAGACGGGCGGACGGGACCCCCGAAGGAGATCTCCGAGGCTTACCGACGGGGGGCAGAGTCCACGTTCACTCAAGGCCAGCGGCCGGAGACGAACCGACACGATCCGCCCGGCGCCGGAATGCGTGGGCGGTGTTCGGGGTGTTGCCGAGCCTGCGAGAAGGTAACGCCCGGGGCTCAGATCGCGATCCACGTCGCGCCGGACGGCATCCCACACTGGCGGGACATGTTGCCACTCGTCGACGAGGACCGGCGGGGTGGCTGTGAGAAGCACCTGGGGATCGGCGCTGGCCACGGCACGCTGCGCCGGATCGTCGAGTCGGAAGGTGGTTGCCACGCGGCGCTCGGCGGTGGCGGTCTTGCCGACTCCCTTCGGGCCCTCCAAGGCAATTGCCGGGAGCGCGGAGAAGAGCTCGTCGATCTCGTCGTCCACGATTCTGCGACGGTATTCGGTCATGACCGGTTTCTCCGAGATACTATACCATAAGACCAATTTCTACTATACCATTGGACCACACCACGGTATACCATTGGACCCTGATCTGCAATGCCATCGGACCGGAGCGTGGGAGCTCGTGTGGGGACCTGCCTGCCGCGGCCCCTCACGCTCCGTCCGCGAAGAGC
The DNA here is from genome assembly GCA_038259715.1 of Longimicrobiales bacterium. GTDB lineage: Bacteria > Gemmatimonadota > Gemmatimonadetes > Longimicrobiales > Gaopeijiaceae > SZUA-318. The sequence continues at coordinate 797 of JBBSOM010000717.1, read as the reverse complement.
TGCACGAGGTTCAGGATCGTGCAGGTCGACTGAGCCAGCACGCGGGTGGAGATCCACTCCGAGGGTCCGTGGAAATCGACACCGCCCGCGAAGATGTTGGGGGTGGGCATCCCGAGTTCGGTGAGCCGGGAGCCGTCCGTCCCTCCGCGGATGGGCTTCAGCCTTGGCGTGATCCCGGCCACGCGTACCGCTTCCTCCAGCCGAGCGGTGACCTCGGGGTAGCGGTTCAGCACGTCGTACATGTTCCGGTACTGCTTCGTGATCGCGACCTCCACGCCGAGGCGGGGTTCCTCGGCCATGAGCCCCGCGCACATCCGCTCCAACCGGCGACCCCGCTCCTCCAGGACCTCCGTGTCGAAGTCCCGGAGGATGAGCTGAAGCGTGCACGAGGCGGCGTCGCCTGATGCGACGACGGGATGATAGAAGCCTTTGCGCCCGTCGGTGCACTCGGGAGCCTCGCCCATGGGCAGCCGGTCCAGGAGCTTTCCCATCCAGGTGAGGGCGTTCACCATCTTGTCGCGGGCCCGGCCGGGGTGGACCGAGACGCCGGTGAAGGTGACCACGGCCTTGTCGGCGGAGAACGTCTCCACGTTGATCTCCCCGGTGAAGCTCCCGTCGATGGTGAAGGCCATGGGACAGTCGAAGCGCTCCATGGGAAAGCGATCGGCGCCGCGACCGATCTCCTCATCGGGGTTGAAGCAGACGCGCAGCGTGGGGCGTGTTATCTCCGGCTCCTGAACCAGAATCTCGAGCGCGCCCATGATGGCCGCGATGCCGGCCTTGTCATCGGCTCCGAG
>JBBSOM010000716.1:0-2458 GCA_038259715.1 Longimicrobiales bacterium | reverse complement strand
TTGGCGGTGCCGGCGATCACGGACACGGTGATCGGAATCATCGGGTAGACGCACGGCGTCAGGCTGGTGAGCAACCCCGCTCCGAACAGCGTCGCGAGCGCCATCAGGGGGCTCGCCGTCAACGCCTGGGACAGGGCGCCCTGCTGCTCCGTCTGGACCATCGCGGTCAGGATCATCATGCGTGCAGAATGGCGGATGCCGCGAGCGGCGTCGAGGGTGCGCGAAATTACTTGCTAAAGGCAATTATGTCGTAGTACTCTAGCAAGTAGATGAACGCCCGACCCGAACACGTCGAAGCCGTCCGCCGGTTCAGCCGCTTCTACACGCGCCAGATCGGCCTCCTGGAAGAAGGGCTGCTGAAGAGCCCCTTCTCGCTGACCGAAGCGCGCGTGCTCTGGGAGTTGGCGCACCGCGACGCGGCCACCGCCACCGAGCTGGGCGGCGACCTGGCGCTCGACGGCGGGTATCTGAGCCGCGTGCTGCGTGGCTTGCAGCGCCGGGAGGTCATCGAACGTCGGCGCGCGCCGACGGACGGTCGGAAGTTTCTCCTTTCCCTCACCCGGAAGGGTCGCGACGCCTTCGCGAAACTGGACGACGCCTCGCGCACCCAGATCAGGGAGATCCTCGCGGGGCTCGCAGCCGACGAGCGCGGCCGGTTGGTGGGCGCGATGAACACCGTCGAGGCGCTGCTCGACCCGCCGGCTACGCGCGCCGAGCCTTTCCTGCTGCGATCGCCCCACGCCGGCGACCTGGGCTGGATCGTCCAGCGGCACGGCGAAATCTATGCGGAGGAGCGCGGCTGGGACTGGACATTCGAGGCGTTGGTCGCCGGAATCGTCTCCGACTTCGCGCGGGATTTCGATCCGGCGCGTGAGCGGTGCTGGATCGCCGAGCGCAACGGCCGCAACGTCGGCACGGCCCTGGTCGTCAAGCGGGAGGAGGACGTCGCGCAGCTCCGCTGCCTCATCGTGGAGGCGTCCGCGCGCGGCCTGGGCATCGGTCGCAGGCTCGTGCAGGAGTGCATCCGCTTCGGGCGCGAGCACGGGTATGGAAGGATGATGCTCTGGACGGTCGCCGGCCTCGACGCGGCGCGTCGCATCTACGAGGCCGAGGGCTTCGCGCGGGTCGGCGAGGAGGCGAACACCCACTTCGGACATGACCTGGTGGACCAGGTATGGGAACGCCCGCTGTGATGCCGTCGGACCTGGAGGCAGGCGTCCTCTACATAGGGACTTCGTCGCTGCCGGCCTCCCGTCGCCGACGCTTCGCCTCGAGTCACGACTCGAAACGGCCGCCAGCGCGTTCGAACCGAGGCGGAGTCTTCCGCAGGCCTGCTCGTGGGATGGCCGGTCGTCGCCGCCTGGTGCCAACTTCCTGACACCCGAAGGAGAATCCGATGACCGAAGACGAATACGTCGCGCACGACGCGACCGGGCTGGCCGAACGGGTGCGCGCCGGGGATGTCACGCCTGAAGAACTACTCGACATCGCGCTGACGAGGACCCAGCGTCTCAATCCGAAGCTGAACGCCGTCGTCCACTTCATGGAAATGGACGCCCGCGCCGCGGCGAAGAACCCACCGCCCGGTCCGTTCGCGGGCGTGCCCTTCCTGGCCAAGGACCTGTCGAGCCTATACGCGGGCCACCCCACCCCGGCCGCGAGCCGCCTGCGCACCGGCATCGTCGCCGACCACGACTCCGAGTTGGTGCGCCGCGTGAAGGCGACCGGCGTCCTCCCGTTCGGGAAGACCAACCTGCCCGAATGGGGACTGCTCCCGGTCACGGAATCCGAGTTGTACGGTCCTTGCCACAACCCGTGGGACCTGGAGCGCACGCCCGGCGGATCGAGCGGTGGGTCGGCGGCGGCCGTCGCGGCGGGTATGGTCCCGATGGCGGGTGGAGGCGACGGGGGCGGATCCATCCGCATTCCCGCTTCCTGCTGCGGCCTCTTCGGCCTGAAGCCGACCCGGGCACGTACGCCCACCGGCCCCGACCAGGGACTCCTCTGGCGAGGTGCGGCGGTGGAGCATGTGCTGACCCGGTCCGTGCGGGACAGCGCTGCGATGCTCGACGCGACGCAGGGCACGGATACCGGCGCGCCCTGGGAGATCGCGCCGCCGGCCGGACCCTATGTGACGGAGGTCACACGAGAGCCGGAACGCCTGCGCATCGCCATGACCACAGCGCCACTGCTGCCCGCCGAAGTGCACGCTGACTGCGTACGCGCCACCGAGGACGCCGCCACGCTCCTCCGCGACCTGGGGCACGAGGTCGAGGAGGACGCGCCGCTCATGGATGGGCCGGCGTTCGCTCGCGCCTTCCTGACCGTAGTGGCCGCGGAACTCGGCGCGGACCTCGACGACTTCGAGCGGGTGGCCGGTCGTCCGGCCCGGCGCTCGGAACTCGAGGCGCCGACGTGGGCCCTCGCCCTGCTGTCCAAGGCGTTCAGCGCGCGGGAG
>JBBSOM010000715.1:0-2460 GCA_038259715.1 Longimicrobiales bacterium | reverse complement strand
GATGCTCCAGCGCATCTACGGGACCGCGTTCTTCAAGCAGAACGAACTGGAAGAGCACCTCCACCGCATGGAGGAGGCCAAGCGGCGGGACCACCGCCGACTCGGTCGGGAACTCGACCTCTTCCAGTTCCACCCCGTGTCGCCGGGGGCAGCTTTCTGGACGCCCCGCGGCACCGCGCTCTACAACACGCTCGAGGCGTTCGTGCGCGAGCGGCAACGTGAGGACTTCCTGGAGGTGAAGACGCCGCTCCTGTACACGAAGCAACTCTGGGAGCGTTCGGGCCACTGGGGAAAGTACCGTGAGAATATGTTTCTCGTGCTCGACACCGAGTCGGGTGAGCACGACATGTCACTCAAGCCCATGAACTGCCCGTCGCACTATCTCTACTACGGGTCCCAGACGCACTCGTACCGCGAGCTGCCGGTCCGCTACGTGACGCTCGACGTGCTGCATCGCAACGAGCTTTCGGGCGCGCTCTCCGGCCTGACCCGGGTGCGCCAGTTCGCGCAGGACGATTGCCACGTCTTTCTTCGCGAGGACCAGATTGCCGAGGAGGTCACGTTCCTGACCAACTTCATCCTCGGGCACTACGAGGCCTTCGGCCTCACGTCGCGGCTGAAGTTCGCGACGCGTCCCGAGACAAGGATCGGAACCGACCAGCTCTGGGACCGGGCCGAGGCGGCTCTGCGTGAAGCGCTCGATTCCACGGGGCGCGAATACGAAGTAGAGCCCGGCGACGGTGCATTCTACGGGCCCAAGGTCGACTTCCACGTCACCGACTCCATCGGCCGGAGTTGGCAGCTCGGCACCATCCAATTGGACTACAACGCGCCGGAGCGGTTCGACTTGAACTACGTGGGCCAGGACAACACGGAACACCGGCCCGTGGTGATCCATCGTGCGGTGTGCGGGTCCTTCGAGCGCTTCATCGCCATCCTCATCGAGCACTATGCGGGGTCATTTCCCACGTGGCTGGCGCCGGAGCAGGTCCGGGTGCTTCCGATCTCCGAACAGTGGGAGGAGAGCGGGCGCTCGCTGACCGCGGAGTTGAAGCGAGCCGGCGTGCGCGCGCACACGGAGGCTCGCGAGACGCTCGGCTACCGGATCCGCGAGGCCGAGAAGCTCAAGGTCCCGTTCATGGCCGTGGTCGGTGAGCGCGAGGCCGCCGACGGCACGGTGGCCGTGCGCAAACGCGGCGCCGGGAAGAAGCAGGAAGTCATGGAGCGCGCGGCCTTTGTGGAACGCATCGCGGAGGAGATCCGGACGCGCGCGCTCGACTGAGTGCGAGCCTCCCTCAGCGTCGGTCGGAGGGCTCGAGCAGCCGTGTCCGGCGCTTGAGGGTATGCAGGACGGCGTACGCGGCCGTGCCGGCCAGAAAGTACCAGGCCCACGGCCGGGCGCCCGGCCAGCCTTCGCCGAGCGCCGCCGCGCGAACGAAGGCCACCGCCGCGGTGGACGCCACAAACGCGTACAACGCCTGATAGTCACGCCCCGCCACGAAGCGGAAGCTGAACGAGTAGGGCCACGGCTTCCACGTCCCGAAGCGCGGCACAAAGGGCGGAGTCCGGGAGGCCCAGACCCGGAACGCGTCGCCGAACTTCTCGAAGAGGAAACGCTCCTCGGCCATCATGATGCGCTCGTAGTACAGCCAGAAGGCCAGCGTGGTCACCCCGATCGCTACGGGCTTGCCCGCGAACGCGGCCACGCCGATCCACATGAAGTAGTTCCCGAGGTAGAGCGGGTGGCGCACCAGGGAATAAACGCCGCCGGTGTTCAGTTCTTCGGCCCTGAGCTCCCGGGTGCCGCGCCCCGACGTGCCGATGGCCACGTGACCGACCGTCCATGCACGGATCGCCAGCCCGAGCGCACCCAGTGCGATGCCGACCACGGCCCACCCGAGGCGGGTCTGGTTTCCGCCAAGGGGCAGAGGGGAGAACCAGACCAGACCCATCACGTACAGAAGGACGACGACGGGCGGGTAGCTCCGCCAGCGGAAGAGCCAGCGGCCCTCCTCCAGAGATTCGGCGACGAGGCCGGGAGCGGGTGGGGGTGGATGCGTGCTGGCTTCCACGAAGGCGTCCTCCGGGTCGGGGGCGGATCGGGTTCTCGGAGATGAGTTTGCGCTCGCGCGCGTTTGAACGAAAGGGCGCGCCACGAGGCCGCGACGAGGCCGCGACGACAGGGGGGGCGCGGAACCCCCCCCGCCCGTTGACCGCCAGGACTTCTTGCGACATCTTTTTCGACCACCTGAAGTCGGTGGTTTACAGGGGTGGTTTACAATCGAGAAGTGGGTCGCTGGACCGGCGGCCTCACCCTCAGGGCCCGGAGCGCTCCACATGGACGCCGGGGCCGACGTGAGGGTCGCGAGGGTCTTCGGCGGGGACGCGTGTTCCCGGTCCGGAGCCTCGGTCGCGGCCCGGGACTCGTCTCGGGCTTTTCCTGTATCTGGTAGCTGGGTT
>JBBSOM010000714.1:0-2460 GCA_038259715.1 Longimicrobiales bacterium | reverse complement strand
TCGCCGCCGTCTTCGTGTCGGGCAGCGCCATCGGCGCCGCTGGCACGTTGCTGGCACAGTGGGTCGTGCGCAGGCTCGACTCCGGTGACGCACGCCCCTCGACCGGATTCGACAGCCGCGAGTTGGCCATGCTCCGTGGGGACGTAGCCGACATGGCCCATCAGATCCGCAACCTGGATGCGCGCCTGGACTTCCAGGAACAGCTCCTCGGCGGCTCGACGCCGACCGAACCCCCGCCCCCTCGTCTACCCACGCTCGAAGTGCCGGACGGCGAATCCTAGGCAGCCCCCGCTCTGCGCTCAGTCGTTCGGAGTGAAGACCACGCCTCCCCGCAGCAAGGGATGGCCCGCCAGCGCCTCCGTGGCCTTCCCGTCCCGGATCGCGAACACGCCGTTGACCAGGACGTGCACGGTGCCCTGCGCGTACTGTTGCGGCTCCTCGTACGTGGCCATGTCGCGCACGCGCGGCAGGTCGAGAACGGTGAGATCCGCCGCGTATCCCTCCCGCACATAGCCCCGGTCCGTCCACCCCAGGAAGTCCGCGGCGAGCCCGCTCATCGAGCGAACGGCGAACGGCACGGAGATGAGCGTGTCGTCGAGCGCGAAGTCCCGCAGCTTCTTGGAGAAGGCGCCGAACACGCGCGGGTGCGTGACCGTCTGCCCGGGGCCGGGGTCACGCCCGTCGGTGCACGTCATCATCCACTCCTTCCGGGCGAGGTAGCGCGTGTTGTCGGCATCGTAGAGGTCGAGGTTCATCACGGAGGCGTTCTTCTCGCGCAGAATGCGTCGTGCGGCCTCCGGAGCAGAGATCCCCCACGTACCGGCCACCTCGGCCAACGTGCGGCCGTTCAGTTCGGGCCGGGGATCGGCGAACAGGAGCTTGTCGGCTCCGCCCCGGATGCGGAGCATCTCCCGGGTCTGTCGGTCGATCATCGCCACGGTGTCCGCATTGTCGAAGCGACGCACCATCGCGGTGTCGCCGCCTGCCGCCGCCCAACCCGGCACCGTGTACGATCGCAGGTTCGACTGGGTGGCCGTGTATGGATGCTGCGCGCCGCGCACGTCCACCCCACGCGCCTGGGCCGCCTCGATGAGGGCGGCACCTTCCGGCGCGCGGCCGTAGTTGGCCGCGCCCTGCGGGTTGAAGTGGCTGAAGATGACCTTCGTGCCTCCCTCTTCACCGATGCGGATGCCCTCCGCCACCGAGTTGAGGTAGCCGAACGACGGGTATGCCGCGCCCAGGTCGCGGTCGTGCGTGTCGTAGATGGCTCCGGGATACGCCGAAGTGACCCGGTTGAGCTCGATGACCTCTTCGGTCGTCGCGAAGTTGCCGGGCAGATAGAAGAGGCCGGACGACAGCCCCTGGGCACCTTCGTCCATCGCCTGGCGGACGAGCGCCTTCATGGCCCCCATCTCCTCGGGCGTGGGCGCCCGGTCGGCCATGCCCATCACCGCCTTACGCAGGGTCCCGTGCCCTACGTACGTGAACGCATTCAACCCGATGCCGTTCCGTGCCCATTGGGTCATCTGGGCCTTCACGTCCGGCTCTCCTTCGCCGTCCACGCCCTTGGCCACCGTGGTGACGCCCTGGAACAGGAAGGCCTTGCCCGCACTCCCGTAGTCCTTGTCGAGTTCGGCGTGCGAGTGCATGTCGACAAAGCCGGGCGTGACGGTCAGCCCATGCACGTCCACGGTGTCCCGCGCCCGGATGCCGGCGGCCCTCGCGTCGCCCACGAACGAGATGCGTGCTCCCGTGACCACGATGTCCTCGGTCGTCGCGTCGCTTCCCGAGCCGTCCAGCACCGAACCGCCGAGCAGGAGCACGTCCGCCACGCCCTCCTCCGACGACGACGAACAGGCGGCTCCGGCGAGCGCGACCAGAAGCGGGATGCAAAGCCGGAGCGAGCGCCGAAACGGACGCGAGGCCGGGTCGCAGAAGAAGGAGCGGCGGGTCACAAGGCCCTTACTTCCTCGACGCCGTCCGCTTCCTGGAACGTCTCTTCTTGGCCTTTCGACCTTGGTTGGGGTGCTCCAGATGAGCCCACGTTTCACCGCGCCGGAGCATGTAGATCGTCGACGGAGACACCTTCAGGCGGCGAGCCCACTCAGCTCCGGGCGTGCCCCAACGGTCCGTCTCGTCATCCCAGTCGTCCAGCACCTTGCGCGCTTGCGCCTCCGTGATCTCGGCGTGAGGCGAGTTCGAGCCACGTAGCCAAACATTGGAGCCATACCAACGATCGACGCGCTGGACAGGCCCCGGGATATTGCGTCCGGTGTGGCCCAGGCAGTAGTGCCGGACCTGATCCACGGAGTAGCCCGGATACATCCGGGCGATCTCCGCGTACAGGTAGCCCTCTTCGGCCAGTCCTCGCCACCTGGTGACGAGCGTGTCCGGGGGCTTGGGCATAGCATCACCCTCCGATGGAGGTTGGTTTCTCGGGTATGCGGGTGTATCCCGATG
>JBBSOM010000713.1:0-2464 GCA_038259715.1 Longimicrobiales bacterium | reverse complement strand
CTCTTCAAGAAGAAGGGAGAAATCTGGCGGCCCGTGGGGTCCGTAGGGGCCTTCGGGCTCGGAGAAACCACCGAGGTCGTGTTCCCCAACCCGGAACCCGAACCATGGGCCGACGTCGCGGCCCTGACCGGGGCGTGGCTGCGCCGGGAGAGCGATACGGAATTCATCGCGTTCTCCGTGGACTGTACGCATCTGGGGTGTCCTGTGCGATGGCTGGCCGACGCGGATCTGTTCATGTGCCCGTGTCACGGCGGGGTCTTCTACCGTGACGGCCGCGTCGCCTCGGGTCCTCCGGAACAGCCACTCAAACGATATCCGGTCCGGGTGCGCAATGGCCAGGTCGAGGTCAGCACCAGCCCTCTCCCGATCATGGGATGAGCAACGCATGACGGACCGATGACGGGCGCATGGCGCAGGCTATGGCCCTGGCTGGACGATCGCCTCGGCATCACGAAGAACATCCTGCCGGTGATCCGCCACCCCATCCCGCCGGGCACCGGATGGGCGTATGTGTTCGGGAGCGCCACCCTGGTGGCCTTCCTTCTTCAGGTCGTGACCGGAATCGCCCTGTCCACGACGTACGTCTCATCGGCAGGCGACGCTTACCAGAGCCTGCAAGCCATCACGACGTCATCCTCGGGCAGTGTCTTGCGAGGCCTCCACTACTTCGGCGCCTCGGCCATGATCGTGCTGGTCGGGCTGCATGCCGTTCGGGTCTTCATCACGGGGTCGTACAAGTTTCCGCGCGAGTTGAACTGGATCTCGGGGGTGATGCTTCTCGGCCTCACGCTCACCATGGGATTCACCGGGCAGGTGCTCCGGTGGGACCAGGACGGCGTCTGGTCGGTCGTCGTCGCCGCGGAACAGGCCGGGCGGGTGCCGGTCATCGGCACCTGGCTGGCGACGATTCTCCTCGGCGGCCAACGGATCGGCGCCGGTACCTTGAGTCATATGTACGCGTATCACGTGTTCCTGGTGCCGATCTCGATCGCCGCCATCGTTGGCGTGCACGTCTACCTCGCCCTGCACAACGGGATCTCCGAGCCTCCCACGGCCGGCCAGCCGGTGGAGCCCCGATCCTACCGTGAACGGTACCAGGCACTCCTGGACAGAAGCGGCGTGCCCTTCTGGCCCGACGCGGCATGGCGGGACGCGGTGGGCATACTCGTCCTGGTCACCGTGGTGCTCCTGCTGGCGGTGCTCGTGGGTCCGAAGCCGCTCGGCTCCCCCCCCAATCCCGCCCTGGTTGTCGCCGACCCCCGCCCCGACTGGTATCTGCTCTGGTACTTCGCGGTGCTCGCGCTCCTCCCGCCCCAGATCGAGCAGTACCTGATGTGGCTCATTCCCCTCGCGGCCGGACTGGTACTCCTCCTGTTGCCGCTGGTCTTTCCCGCCGGGGAGCGGCATCCCGCCAGGAGGCCGTGGGCGTGGAGTACCGTTCTGGTCGTCGTCATCGGAATCGGTGTACTCTGGCGTGTCGGACGGCGAGCGCCGTGGTCGCCGGATTTTGCCGCGGGACCGTTGCCGGACTCAGTGGTGACCGCGACGCTGGACGGAGTTTCGCCCGCGGATTCGGCAGCGGCTCGACGGGGGGCGGTCCTCTTCCATGATCGCGGCTGCCTTTACTGCCATACCATCTCCGGCTTCGGCGGCATCCGTGGACCCAACCTCACCTACGTGGGCGACCGGCTGCCACCTTCAGAGATCGTGCAGTGGATGGCAAACGGCGGTACCAACATGCCGGCCTTCGGACAGATTCTCGACACGGATGAGATGCTGGCGTTGAAGGCCTTTCTCTCCACTCGAAGAGCGGGCCCCCGATGACGCAGCAGTGGGTGTTCAGCGACGCAGGGACCTCCGTGCGCGCCATCACGACGCTCAGTCTCGTCCTGACCGTCGGTGCGTGCGTGATCACGGTCGCCGTGGCGGGCCTCCTCGCGTACGCCCTCTTCCACCGCCGTCCGGAAACCGATGGGATCCTTCATGGAGGGGAAAGCAAGGCACGGCGGTGGATCCTGGTGGGAAGCGGAACGACGGTCGCGATCCTCCTCGCGACCTTCATCTACTCGCTGGTCGTGGTAGGCAGTTACACGGACGGCATCGACCGCGCCACCATGACCCTCCGCATTACAGGATACCGCTACTGGTGGAAGGTCGAGTATCTCGATGATGCGGGCGCGACCGACTTCGTCACGGCCAACGAGATCCGGATTCCGGCGGGGGTCCCGGTGCGGCTGGAACTCGAGGCCGCGGACGTGATCCACAGCTTCTGGGTGCCCCAACTGGCCGGCAAAATCGACCTCGTGCCCGGACAGACGAATCGCATGTGGATCGAGGCCGACACCCCTGCCCGCAACGTCGGCCAGTGCGCCGAGTACTGCGGGGCGTCGCACGCGAACATGCGAATCGTCGTGATCTCCGAGACGCCTGAAGCGTTCGGACAGTGGGCCGCCCAACAGCGCAT
>JBBSOM010000712.1:0-2466 GCA_038259715.1 Longimicrobiales bacterium | reverse complement strand
CGCGTACGTGGCTCCCGTGATCTACACGTTGAGCACGCCTCGCCATCTCATGGCCATCGTGACCAGCGGCATGAGGTTCGGCAACGCCAGCCAGAGCCTGGACGCAAACACCGATCAGCTCGGCCCGGCGGCTCCGTGGAGCAAACCACCCCCCGGGGGTACGCCACCAGGGGGTACCCCTCCAGGAGGGAAGCCGCCTGGCGGTGGGCCGCCGTCCGACACGCCCTGATTGCCCGGCGGCGCTTCGGACGGATAGGGAATTGCTGCCCCGCATAGCAGCCCACGCCTCCGGGGCGGTGGGTCTTACGGTCGTGGTTCTCTTCATCGGAGGCCTGGCCGTGCCGCCCGCCAAGGACTTCCCTGACTCCCTGGTCGCCGCGTTCCACACGTTCGTCACGGGCATCCTGCTGGAGCAGCAGGGTCTCCCGGAGGAACGTGATCCCGACTGGATGGCCCACGCCGAGCCCGGGGACGTGCTGTTCGTCGCGCGTGGGCACGTCGCATGGGGCGAGTGGTCCCATGCGGCCGTGGTCGTGCGGGCCCCCGCCGACGCCGTCTGGGTGAAGCCCGGATCTCTCGCGGTGCTGGATGCGTCGATCTACGACGGGATGTACCTGTCGCCGCTGGAGACGTACGCCGGTTGGCCACGGGTCGTCGTCCGCCGGGCATCGCCGGACCCGGCGGTCCGCCAACGCATCGCCGAAGCCGCGCTGGCCGAACGCCACCTGATCTTCGCCAGCGTGGTGCGGCCTGGCGGCCCCTACACGAACTGTGTCACGTCGGTCCTCGTGGCCTTGGCCTCCGTGGGGCTCGACGCCGGTCTCCAGGGTTGGGGCACGCCCGACGAGTTGATCCGCAGCCCCGTATGGCTGCGCTAGCCTGGCGAAGGTGGTCGGCGCTGTGCCTGCTCGCCGGCACCGTGGTGGCGCCTTTGTTCCTCGAGGTCTTCTCGGAGGGCACCCTGCTCCGCTTCGCGGCGCTCCCGCTCCGGGCCGCGTGGGCGTGGTGGCTGTGTCGCCCCATCCTGAAGCTCAGGTGGCTCCCCCCCAGGGGGGTCGCCCTTGGGCTTGCAGCGTTCTCGGCGCTGCTCTCCGGAGTCACCCTGGCCGACCTCCTCGGACATGGCTCGGTCCACCCTGGCTGGTTCCTGGCGCTGGAGTGGTGGCAGCGTCCGATCTACCCGTGGCTCGCCCTGCTCCCCCGGTGGACGTTCCTCTACCGTCCCGGGTACCTTTGGACGGTTGCCGTCTGGAACCTCGTGGAGGGAATGGGCGTCGCGGTGCTCCTCTGGCGTTGGCGCCCGAAGCGAACGGAGCTGAACGACCTCCGGTAGCAGGAAGGCGGCCCCGGGACCCCGTCGACCGCGAGACGCGAGAAAGGAGTGAGCGATGCCCGACATCCCCTACACCACGCTCCTCGAAGAGGCCCTCGAAGGCTGGGCCGGCGTCCGCGCCGGCGTCCGCGCCGAGGTCGAGAATCTGCCTGGTAAGCGCCTCGATTACCGCTGGGCCGAGGATTCCCGTTCCCTCCGTGAACTCGTGGAGCACATCCTCGAATCGGGTTTGCTCATGAAGGAGCTCCTGCGCGACGACGGCGATTTCACGCGCGCATCGCACCCGGATCTGATTGCCGAACACGCCGGGCATCTTCCCCGCGGGCGGGAAAAGCGCGGTCTTCTTGCGCTTCTCGAAGAAACGCATGCCGAACTGGACGCCGACTTCCGGAAGGTCGGTGAGTTGCACATGCTCCAGCGCATCCGCCGCTTCGACGGAAAGCCCGGTACCCGGCTGGCCTGGTTTCACCACGGGGTCGCGCACGAGTACTATCACGGTGGTCAGATCGCGCTGATCGCCCGCCTCGTGGGCGAGGTGCCCGCGCTTACGCAGCGCATCCGGAACGGGTAGGACGCCCGAGCGACGACCCGGGCACCAGACGTCGGGATGGCATGGGCGGAACAGGCGGAAGAAAAGGCTGTCGGCCCCGGTAGATTGGTCCTAGCTTGCACGATCACGGGCGGTCCCCTGACGCCCCGCAGGACGTGGTCGTATCCAGCCGAGGGTCCCACATGCTCAACGTCCTGATGATCCTCCCGACCCTCGCGGTCCTGGCCGGTGCCGCCGTCGGTCCGGTGCCCATGGATACGATCCCGACCCGAACCAGGGTGGATCTCTCCCGCTATCTCAAGAACCACCCGGCCCAGATGTTCATCTCACCCAGGGCGGGCAACCCCACGCACCTGGGAGCGTCCACGCCAAACCGGCAGGTGATCCTCGAGCGGGGAGACTTCGTCGTCATTCGGGTTCCGAAGGACACCGCGACGCAGCCGAACGCGGCGGCCCCGGCGGAGCCGAACCAGGGCGTCACGGCGATACCGAGCCCGGCGGTCGACGCTGCGGCATCCACCCACTTCGTCCTTCCCGTGCGGTTCGTGACCGTGGATCCGGACACGGACGAGCCGCTCTACCT
>JBBSOM010000711.1:0-2471 GCA_038259715.1 Longimicrobiales bacterium | reverse complement strand
TTGGAGGCCACTCGCTGATGGCGACGCAGGTGCAGGCGCGCCTTCACGAGCGCTTCCACATCCGGATGCCGGTGCGGGACGTGTTCGAGGCGCCGACCATCGCCCAGCTCTCGGAGCGCGTCGACGCCGCGCTGCGCGGGCAGGCGGACGCGCGGGAGGAGATCGCGCTATGACACCCCTGTCGCCGACCGCGCTGTTGGCCCGTCTCCGCGATCTCGACGTGAAAATCTGGGTCGAGGGCGAACGCCTGCGCATCAATGCGCCGACGGACGTGCTCACGCCCGAGCTGCGCGCGGAGCTCACGGCCGGGAAGGCGGCGCTCATCGAAATGCTCGGGCATGCGCCCGGCGTCGCGGTCGCGGAGTCGTCCCTGGACGGGGCGACCGCACCGCTGTCGTTCTCCCAACAGAGGTTGTGGTTCCTCGATCAACTGCGTCCCAACTCGCCCGAGTACAACATTCCGGGCGCGACCCGGATCGTCGGGGCGCTGAACCATGAAGCGCTGGAGCGAGCGATCGCCGCGATCATCGAGCGCCACGACGTCCTGCGTACGCACTTCGCCATGGTCGACGGTGCGCCCGTCCAGGTCGTCGAGCCGCCCCGCGCCTTTCGCGTGACGGTCCACGACCTCCGGGAGCTTCCGGAGTCCGATCGCGACAGGCATGTTCGCGAACTCCTCCTCGCGGAGGCGGCCCGTTCGTTCGATCTCGCGCGAGGTCCGCTCTTCCGGGCGACCGTGTATCGGGTGGGGGACGAAGAGCACATCGTGATGTTGGTGCTACATCACAGCGTCGGCGACGGATGGTCGGGGTGGATCTTCATCCAGGAGCTGGTGGCGCTCTATACGGCGTTCGTCAGGGGCGAGCCATCTTCCCTCCCACCCCTTCCCATGCAGTACGCCGATTTCGCGCGTTGGCAGCGTCAATGGATGGAGGGAGACGCTCTGAAGGCCGACCTCGAGTATTGGACCGGGCAGCTCGAGGGTCTGAACGAGGCCCTGGAACTCCCGACGGACCGACCGCGCCCTCCAGTGCAGACGTCGAACGGCGCGCTCGAGAAGATGGTCTTTCCGACCGAACTCATGGAACGCGTGGAAGCGGCGAGCCGACGCGAAGGGGTCACCCCGTTCATGATGCTGCTCGCAGCGTTCACGACGGTGCTCGCCCGTTACTCCGGTCAGGATGACATTACGCTCGGCACGCCGATCGCCAACCGGACCCGGGTCGACTTCGAAAGCCTCATCGGGCTCTTCGCCAACACGCTCGTTCTCCGTACCGACCTCTCGGGGAATCCCCCCTTCCGGGAGCTCCTGCAACGCGTCCGCGAGGTCGCGCTGGGCGCGTATGCGCACCAGGACGTACCGTTCGAGAAGCTCGTCGAGGTCCTGCACCCGGCGCGCGAGATGAGCCGTGCGCCGCTCTTCCAGGTGCTGTTCGCGTTCCAGAACATCCCCCACGAGAACTTCCGACTTCCCGGCCTCACGCTGGAGCGCCTGATCCTTCATTCCGGCGCTGCACAGGCGGACCTGTCGCTCCATGTCGGACGGGACGGGGAGGGGGACGGGTATGCGCTCGCGTTCGAGTACAACACGGACCTCTTCGACGGCGCGACCATCCACGCGATGGGCGAGCATTTCCTGAAGCTGACGGGTGAGGCGGTGGACGACCCGTCCCAGCACATCCTGGACGTGCCGATGCTCTCGGAGGAGGAGCTCCATCGCCTCCTCGTGGAATGGAACGCCACCGATGCCCCCCTCCCGCAGGTCGGCGTCCACGAGTTGATCGGAGCGCAGGCACGACGTACGCCGGACGCCGTGGCGGTCGTCTTCGAGGACCTCTCGATGACGTACGCCGAGCTGCACGGACGCTCCCTCGCGCTGGCCGCGCACCTTCGCTCGCTCGGTGTGGGACCCGGCGTTTTCGTTGCGCTGTGCGCCGACCGCTCGCTCGACATGTTCGTCGGTCTTCTGGGCATCCTGAATGCCGGCGGCGCGTACGTGCCGCTCGATCCGGCCTATCCGGCGGACCGGCTGGCGCACATGCTCGAAGACGCGGGCTGTCCGGTGGTGGTCACCCAGTCGCATCTCCGGCAGGCGCTTCCCGCGACGGACGCCCGCGTGGTCATGCTGGACGAAGCCCCGTGGCCGGAGTCCGAAGAGGGTGCCGGGACCGCGGAGGCGGTGGGTGGCGACGATCCGGCCTACGCGATCTTCACGTCGGGCTCGACCGGCAGGCCGAAGGGCGTACAGGTCCCGCACCGCGCGCTCGTGAACCTCCTCGCGTCGATGGCGCGCGCCCCCGGGCTGGGTCCGGACGACACGCTCCTCGCCGTGACGACACTGTCGTTCGACATCGCCGGCCTCGAGCTCTACCTGCCTCTCATCGTCGGCGCACGCGTCGTCCTCGCGAGCAGGGAGGCCGCACTCGATCCCGCGCGCCTCGCCGCGCTCATCGAGCGGGAACGCGTGACCG
>JBBSOM010000710.1:0-2473 GCA_038259715.1 Longimicrobiales bacterium | reverse complement strand
TTCTACACGTCGTACATCGTGGGAAACGACACGGGGCGGGGGGATTGGTGGTGGGGGCTCGGCGTGTCGTCTTCGGCCCTGATCGTGGCCCTGTCCGCTCCCCTGCTCGGTGCGATCGCGGACCGGAGCGGCGTGCGCAAGCGGCTCATGTTTACGTTCACGGTCGCGTGCCTGGTCGGCGTTCTGCTCTTCACCACGCTCGAGAAGGGGATGGCGCTGTGGGGCTTCATCTTCTACGTGATCGCCAACGTGGGCTTCGAGGGCGCGCTCGTTTTCTACAACGCGTACCTGCCCGAGATCGCGCCCCGGGAGAAGCAGGGGTGGGTATCGGGGCTGGGTTTCGGCATCGGGTACCTCGGCTCCGCGCTGGGGCTGATCATGGCCCTGCTCCTGGTGGAGAAGAGCATGGACCTGGTCTGGGTCTTTACCGCGCTCTTCTTCGCCGTCTTCTCGATCCCCACCTTCCTCTACCTGCCTGCCGATCGCCGTTCGGCGGTGTCGGTCGGAGCGGCGGCGCGCTGGGGGGTGACACACTTCCGCACGATCGTCGGCGAGGTGATGGCGCTGAAGGACCTGCGTCGCTTCCTGATCGCGTACTTCTTCTTCATCGACGGCATCAACACGGTCATCGTGGTGGCGGGGCCCTTCGCCCAACACACGTTCGGCTTCGGCCAGCGCGAGGCGATCCTGCTCTTCCTGGTCGTCCAGTTCTCCGCGCTCGCGGGCGCCTTGGCGCTGGCCAAGCCGACCGACTCGTGGGGTCCGAAGAGGGTCTTGACGGGCTCACTGATCCTGTGGGTCAGCGTGGCGTTCATGGTCTTCTTCGTGAAGAGCGCCACAATTTTCTTCGCGCTCGCCGTGTTGGTCGGCTTCGGGCTCGGATGCACACAGGCGGCCAGCCGGGCGTTCATGTCCTCGCTGATCCCGGATGGACGGGAAGCGGAGATGTTCGGCTTCTACGCGTTTTGCGGGAAGTCGTCCTCCGTGGTGGGTCCCGCCCTCTTCGGTATCGTCGCCCGCGTCACGGGGGGGAATCAGAGGCTCGGCGTCGTCGCGCTGACGGTGTTGATGGGGACGGGCCTCATCCTGCTTCGTCGGGTGACGGATCCGAAGGCTCCGCTGCCGACCTCGTAGAGGCTCGGCGTTGTCGTAGCTCGCGTACGAACAGAATCGCGAGCGTGAGCGCGGTGAGCGGCACCGCGAAGAAGAAGAGCATGCCGTGGACCAGATCCTGCGCCCCGTGCTGCGTGTGTGAGAGCACGAGGTAGAGGAGATAGACGCAATAGTACGCCAGGAAAACCCAGCCCTCCCAGCGCGAAATGCTCCACCCCGTGAAGAAGATGGGGAGGCACGCCACCGACACGGCCACCATCACCGGCAGGTCGAACGTCAGCACGCCCATCGGGACGGATATGCCGTGCCCCCCGGACGCTACTCCGGCGGATCCGAGCACGACGAGGGAGTTGAATATGTTGCTGCCGACGACGTTGCCGACCGCGATGTCCCGCTGACCGCGAAACGCGGCCACGAAGGACGTCGCCAACTCCGGTAGGGACGTGCCTGCCGCCACCACCGTGAGGCCGATGACCAATTCGCTGATGCCCATGGCCCGGGCGACCGTTTCGGCGCCCCGGACCAGCAGATGGGCTCCCACCACCAGGAGGATGAGTCCGACCGTGATCGACAGCAGTTGGCGCGGGATCGTGGATGCGCTGGCGGGCAGGTCAAGTGCCGCCTCGGCCTCGTTCTGGTCGGCGTGAAGTCCGGCACGCACGAGGAACGTCGTGTAGAGGACGCCCAACAACAGCAGGAACGCCCCCTCGCCACGGGTCAGGGTTCCGTTCAGGGACAGCACGAAGACGAGGACAGCGGTGGCCACCATGACCGGGACATCCAGCCGCACCAGTCGGCGGTCGACCAGGAGTGGGCTGATGACGGCCGACCCCCCGAGCACTACGAGGATATTGAAGATGTTGCTGCCGAGCGCGTTGCCGAGCGCCACCGCCCCGTCCCCCGCGAGCGCGGACCCGATGGAGACCGACACTTCGGGCATGCTGGTTCCGAACGCGACGACGGTCAGACCAATGACCAGTGGGGACAGCCCGACGCGCACGGCGAGCCCGGCGGCGCCGCGGACCAGCGAGTCGGCTCCAAGCGTGAGAAGCCCGATGCCGACGATGAGTTGGACGACGGGCAGTACCGGCAAGGCCGAGGTCACCCGGGTGTGAGTTCACCGACGACCGATGCGTCGGGCCGTCCATAGGTTGGCGGCGGCGACGGCCATCGTCCAGGCCTCGCGGCTCCGACGCCTCGCGGCTCAGATAGCCATGGCGCCGACGCCGCGCGGCTCCGGAGAATGCGTAGCGGGTACGCATGCGTATGAATCAGGTATTCCGCCGTAGGGTCCTGCTCCCGCTGCTCGTTCTCGTCGCGGTGCCGGTCGTGGTCTGGATCGGTCTCCCGTGGCCGTGGG
>JBBSOM010000709.1:0-2485 GCA_038259715.1 Longimicrobiales bacterium | reverse complement strand
GACAACTCGGGGTTCGTGGTCAACCTGCTCCTGGTCCCGTACATGCTCGACGCGATCCGTCAGCTCGAGCGTGGCGTCGCGGGCATCGAAGACATCGACACGGCCATGGTGCTCGGGTGTGGCTACCCCATGGGGCCGTTCGCCCTGTGCGATTTCGTCGGCATCGACACGCTGTACAAGATCAGCGAGATCATGTTCGACGAGTATCGGGAGGAGCGTTACGCGCCGCCGCCGCTCCTGAAGCGCGTGGTGGCGATGGGCCGGTACGGCCGTAAGACGGGCAAGGGCTTCTACGACTGGTCCGGTGAGAAGCCCACGCCGCTTCCTGTCTGACGTCGGGCGTGTTCGGGGTGGCGCGTACGAGGGGTATCGCGTCAAATTAGAGTTGGCCGCATTCATCCCCCGGGGGCCACGATGATCATCGCATATATCTCCGACCCTTATCTTCTCGCCGCGGTGCGCCGAGCCGCGCACCCTGAAGAGGAGGTCGTCGTGGATCGGGCGCGGGTCGACGACGCTCTTGCGGTGGGGTATCCCCGCTTGATCGTGCGCACGTCACCGGCGAGCCGCCACATCCGGGACCTCCGGCCGGATACGACCTCGATCCCCGTGGTCACCCTGGCGCGGGCCACACTCGCGCAGTGGGAGGCCGAACGCCGTCAGCAGGGGGTACCCGCAACCCGGATCGATTTCATGGCGGAGAGGTTGGCGGTGTACCTGGAGAAGGAGACGGTGGATGCCAGTTGGGTGGACCGGACCCTGGCCGATCTCACCCGGGCGGCCGGACGTCCCTTGCCGCTCCCGCTCCGCACGTTCGCTCGGCGTATCCTGGAGTTCCCGTCCTACTACAATGATCTACACCCGGTCGCGGAGAGCATCGGGCTGTCGCGCGGTGCGCTGAAGGCGCGTTTCCGGCGGCGCGCCCTTCCCTCTCCCTACGCCTATGTGCGCTGGCTGCGCGTGATCGCCGCGGCCTTCACCCTTTCGGACCGCTCCGTGACCGTGGCACAGGCGGCGACCCGGCTCGGCTATACGTCCGATGGAAACCTGTGCAGGACGATGACGAGCCTCACGGGACTGACGCCGACCGAGGCGCGCACCCTGCACGGGTGGAACCGTCTCCTGATCGGATTCGCGTGGGGCCATCTCCGCCCCGAGGCCGTCGACGGATGGAGGGATCTGGAAGATCTGTTCGGTCGGCGCCGCTCGGCCTGAGTCGCCCCCTCCCGACCGCACCCACGAAAAAAACGGCCCTCCCGCGAGGGGAGGACCGTCCTGGCCTGTGGCAGTAGAGACGCCTAGCGCCGATTCCGCCGCTGCCGCCGACGCTCACGCCGGACGGCCGCCTCGCGCTTCCGCTTGCGCTGTGCGCTGGGCTTCTCGTAGAAGCGACGCTTGCGCAGTTCGGAATAGAGGCCGGACCGCTGCACCTTCCGCTTGAAGCGGCGCAGGGCCCGCTCGAGGCTCTCGTTATCCTGGATGACCACTTCCAAGACGATCACGCTCCTTGGGTAGTTACTCGTTGATAAGCTCTACAAGCTAAGCGGTCCACGCGGAGGCGGTCAACGCCTCACGGAAGGCGTCCTTCGCGGTGGAGGGTATGCGTATACAGTCGGTACGCCTCCGGATGGTCCTGGAAGTCCCTTGCCCAGACCTCGAACGGAGGCAGAGGGAGGAGCTTCTCGATGTGCTCGACCACCATCATCGCGAACTGGATCCGGTCGGACGTACGGAAGTCGATGCTCCTCCCATCGAGGATGTGATCCACGGTGGCCTCGAAGTGGATAGGGTCCACCAGGCAGATGAGATGGCACACCTGATCGAGTCGGTACGACGCGTAGAGGGACCGTAGCGCGTCCAACTCCTCCGGGCTCGGCAGGAGGGGTCCGTCCCCGTTCCATCCGCCTGAGAGTTCGCGTGCGTTCGCGGCCAGGAGTTCGCGGAACTGGGTACGGAGCTTCGGTGATCCCCCTCCCCCGCGTCGGTAGCCGTGGAGCGCGGAGGCCAGGAGCCCGCCCAGTAGAGGGCGTCCAAGGCCCCTCGCCTTCTCGTCGATCTCCGCCTCGGAGTCCTCGATGAAGATGTCCGCGGTCCGGATCGCGTCCTCGCCGGCGTCGCCGTCACCGGGACGGAAGGAGAAGAAGCCCTGCCACCTTCCACCCTCGCCCGGGAAGGTGACGAGGAAACAGGCCCAGGTCTCATCCTCGTGGTCGAGGAACGCGACCGAGCGTCTGCGTTCACTGGGGAAGCGCCGCGCTTCCGGGCGCGTACTCATCAGGCAGGGCCTCCGGGTTCCGGTCGCCGGAAGATGATCGCCGCCGCTTCACCGTGCAAGCGCTCGGTCCAGGCGCCTTTCCGCTCGCGCGACACGGGAATGCGATCCTTGCCCAGGGTGTAAACAGATCGTTATCCTGGGAGCGGATCCCCTGGCAGGGATCCGGAAAACAGAGGCGCCCGAACGCTCGATGCTTGGGCAAGTGGAGTG
>JBBSOM010000708.1:0-2495 GCA_038259715.1 Longimicrobiales bacterium | reverse complement strand
CGACGTGGTACCCGCTCGGACACGGCCTGCCCGCGACGCTCTACATGGAAGTCGAGGTGCAGCCGCGCAGGCACGACGCGGTGGTCGCGACGCACGGGCGCGGCGTCTACATCCTGGACGACGCCTCCTCGCTGGCCGAGTGGACGCCGGACGTCGCGCGTGAGCCGGCCCACCTGTTCACGCTCCGGCCCGCGCACATCTGGCAGTATTGGGAGGACATGTCGTACCGCGGCCAGAACTACTGGGCCGGAGAGAATCCGCCCGAAGGGGCCGTTCTGGACTACACTCTGGGGACCGCGGCCGGGAAGGCCACACTGACGGTCACGGACGCGGATGGCGCCGTGATCCGTACGTTGGAAGGCCCGGGAAGCGCGGGCTCGATCCACCGCGTGATGTGGGACCTGCGGCACGAACCGCCGCCCTCGCAGGCCGAGGATCCGAACAGCCCCCAGGCGCTCGCGCTTCCGCGGCCTCCCCGGCCGCTGGCGGCGCCGGGACCCTGGGTGTCACCGGGCGTCTACACCGTGACGTTAACGGCGGGCGGTGCGACCTCGACCGAAACCGTCGAGGTTCAAGGAGACCCGGGCAAGCCGCAACTCGCCGCCTCGCAGTATCGGGCGCGCGAGCGCTTCCTGGTCGAGCTGCTCCAGGTGCAGAAGGACGTATACGTGCGCATGAGCCGGCCGGGAGCGCCTGCCTCGCTGCGCCGCGTCTACTTCAGCGCGTCGAGTCTGGCCGGGGACTTCAATGGATCGGGGGCGGTACAGGGCTCGCTCTATCCGCCGACCCCGGAGCAGGTGCGCCGACTCGAGGAGTTGAAGGCGCTACTCGAGCGCGCTGGAGGGTGAGCGGACTATGGCAGCCAAAGATGAAAGCAGGAGTCTCGGCCAAAGACAGAGCGAAGACCTGCTCGAAGTGTTGCGAGTGCGCTTTGAGAAGCACATGAACCGCCACGAGGGCCTTCAATGGGCCAAGGTACAGGTAACGCTGGAAGCTCTACCCGACAAAGTGTGGTCGCTCCATGAAATGGAACGAACCGGAGGCGAACCGGATGTCGTAGGGCACGACAAGAAGGCGAACGAATATCTATTTGTTGACTGCTCGGCGGAAAGTCCAGCGGGTCGCAGGAGCGTTTGTTATGACCGGCAAGCGCTGGAAGCGAGGAAGAACCACAAGCCGGAAAACAGCGCGGTCGAGATGGCTGCCGGCATGGGTGCGGCGCTTCTTACCGAAGAACAATACCGGGGCCTGCAGGAATTCGGAGAGTTCGACAGGAAGACATCGAGCTGGCTCCAGACACCGCCCGAAATCAGAAGACTCGGCGGCGCCATCTTCGCGGACTATCGCTACAAAAAGGTCTTCGTCTATCACAACGGAGCGGAGTCCTACTATGCCGCCAGAGGGTTCCGTTGCTCGCTCAGGGTTTAGTCAGGGTCAAGCGGCGCAGAGCGCCCATCGGCGTCTCGGATATTCCCGATTCACCGTTCTGGTCTGTGGGTTGCGTCGGCGCGTGGGTGCGATTCCACCTCGACGACGACACAAGCGTTTCAGCTGAACCGTCCGGGGGGCACTCCGCGCCACGATGCCGTCAAACGCCGGCGCGGGGACCGGGCGGCGGTCGCGCCGGCGATTCACCCATCTAAAATGCCGTCAAACGCCGGCGGGCAACCGGACCAGAGGGTCCGGCGGCGATTGACGGCATTCCCCACGTTAGGCAGGCTCATCCTCCGCGTCTCTCGAGCGG
The DNA here is from genome assembly GCA_038259715.1 of Longimicrobiales bacterium. Taxonomy (GTDB): domain Bacteria; phylum Gemmatimonadota; class Gemmatimonadetes; order Longimicrobiales; family Gaopeijiaceae; genus SZUA-318. The sequence goes on along the minus strand of JBBSOM010000708.1, from coordinate 751 downwards.
CGTACCCACCGCGGCGTACCGTGGACGCCCCGCGCCCCCGCGCTCAGTCCGAACGCATGCTGGTCATCGGGTCGACACGCGTCGCGCGGTACGCGGGCGCCCATGCAGCCAGGACCGACACGGCAGCGAGGAGGAGACCCACCGCGAGGTAGGTCCACGGATCGAGCGGGCTCACTTCATAGAGGAGGCTGCCGAGGACGCGTGAGGAGGCCAGGGCCAGCCCCAGCCCGATGAGGATGCCCGGTAGCGTAAGGCGTGCGCTCTGACCCAGCACCATCGCCAACACCGACCCACGACTGGCCCCGAGCGCCAGGCGCATACCGAGCTCACGGGTGCGCTGGGCGACGCTGAACGACATGACGCCGTAGATGCCGACGGCGCCGAGCAGGAGCGCCAGCCCCGCGAAAACGCCGAAGAGCGACAGCGCGAAGCGGCGCGCCCCGAGCCGATCCACCGAGATGTCCTGGAGCGTGCGCACCTCGTTGAGCGGTAGCTGCGGATCGACCGCGGCGACTGCCTCGCGGAGCGCCGGCACCAGCGCTTCTGGCCGTCCATCGGCGCGCACGAGCCCGCCGACGCCCCAGTAGTCGCCCGGCCCGCGCGTGTTCCACAGATCGAGGATCGACGAGAGCGGGTAGTAGAACGCCCCGCGCGGAGCACGGTCCGGGTTCCCGCCCGCGATGTCCCCGCACACGCCGACCACTACGGGGCCCCCCGGCGTCGCGTCGATGCGCTGTCCGATCGGGTCGGT
>JBBSOM010000707.1:0-2495 GCA_038259715.1 Longimicrobiales bacterium | reverse complement strand
TGCGGGTCCAGCACAATTGTGAAGGATAATGGCGACCAAAGTCCATATGGAGGCGCTGTCTCCCACGATGGAGGAGGGGCAGCTCGTACGGTGGCTCAAGGCCGAAGGCGACACGATCGCCCAGGGTGACGTGCTCGCCGAAATCGAGACCGACAAGGCCACCATGGAGTTGGTCGCGCGCGGCGAGGGCGTTCTCCGGAAGATCTTTCTGGGCGAAGGCGGGACCGCCCCCGTCGGGGAGATCATCGCGGTGATCGCAGCGGCCGATGAGGACATCTCCGGCATCGGCGGCGCTTCCGGTGGGACGGCCCCGGTCGAGGAGAGGAAGGAGGAGAACGAGGAGGAAGAGGAGGAAGAGGAGGAGGAGGAGAGCGCCGCTCCGCAGACGGAGGGCGAGGAGCCTGAAGCCGAGGAGGCCGAGGCGCCCGAGGAGGCTGAGGCGACCGAAGCGGCAGGGCCGGGTCCCGGAGCTGCGCCAAAGCCTACGTCAGGAGCGGCGGGTGGTGGCCGTGTGAAGGCTTCTCCGTTGGCGCGCCGGCTCGCCGCGGACCTCGGCGTGGAGCTGGGTCGCGTCGAGGGCTCGGGTCCGGGGGGGCGCATCGTAAAGCGCGACGTGGAGGCCGCGAAGGAGAGTGGCTCGGCAGCTCCCGCACCGAGCACACCCGCCTCGGCGCCGGACGAAACCGAGTACGAGGACGTGCCGGTGTCACAGATGCGGAAGACGATCGCGAAGCGCCTGGTCGAATCGATCGGGCCCGTGCCGCACTTCTTCCTGACCATCGATGTGGACATGACCCGCATCCTCGACGCACGTGCGAGCATCAACGCCATGCTCGAAAGGAGCGGTCAGAAGGTGTCGATCAACGACATCGTGCTGAAGTCCGTGGCGGGTGCGCTGCGCCGCCACCCCGAGTGCAACGCGCACTGGCAGGGCACGACCGTTCGCCGCTTCAATGCCGTGCACGTCGGCGTGGCCGTCGCGGTGGACGATGGCCTCATCACGCCCGTGGTGAGGAACGCACACGTGAAGGGCATCGCGCAGATCGGGGCGGAGGTCCGCGAGTTGGCGGGGCGCGCGCGTGAGAAGAAGCTCATGCCCGACGAATATACGGGGGCGACCTTCTCTGTTTCGAACCTGGGGATGTTCGGCATCCATGAGTTCACGGCGATCATCAATCCGCCCGAAGCCGGCATCCTGGCCATCGGCGGAGTGGAGGAGACGCCCGTCGTCGTGGATGGGGAAATCGTGGTGCGGCCGCGCATGCGCGTGACGATGAGTTGCGACCATCGCGTGATCGACGGAGCGTCCGGGTCGAAGTTCCTGCAGACGCTGAAGACGATGCTCGAGGAGCCGACGGCTATTCTGGTGTGACCTCCGCCTCTGTGTAGCTCCCCAACACCCGCACGTCCTCGGTCACCGCGCGTAGTGCTTCCACGCACGCCATCTGTTCGCTCAGGGTGACTCCCCGGATGTCCGCGTAGAAGCGGTATTCCCATGGCCTCCCCGGGATGGGCCGCGACTCGAGCCGTGTGAGGTCCACTCCGGCCGCGGCGAATCTGTGGAGGGCGGCGTACAACGAGCCGGGACGGTGGCGCACGGTGAACGTGAGCGATGTCTTGGCGCCGTGCTGGGGCGGGTTGCCCGGCTCACGCGCGACGGCGAGGAAGCGCGTGTAGTTGAGCGGGTCGTCCTCGATGCCCGCCAGGAGGACTTCTCCGCCGTAAAGCTCCGCCGCGAGCGCGGATCCGATCGCGGCGTCGAAGTCGGCCCGGCCTTCGAGCAGGTCCTTCACGCTACCCGCCGTGTCGTACGCCACAATGGACGCGACCTCCGGGTGCTTCCGGAAGAAGCCATGGCATTGTTGCAGCGCCACCGGGTGCGACGCGGCTGAGCGCACTTCGGCGAGGGTGCGCCCGGGTGTCCCGATGAGGCAGAGGCCGATGTGGACGCGGGTCTCCGCGACGGCGTAGAGGGTGTGCTGGACGAGGAGATCCAGGTTGCGCTGCACCGAGCCGGCCAGCGTGTTCTCGACCGGGACGACGCCGAGGTCGGCGGACCCGTCGGTGATCGCATCGAACAGCTCTTCGAACGTGCGGCAGGCAACGATTTCCGGGTCATCCGGCGCCACTTCGAGCGCGGCGGCATGGCTGAACGCGCCACGCTCGCCTTGGATGGCGACGCGAGGGGGCGCCGTCACGACGCTTCCCGCGTGGTGTCCGGGGCGCGCTGCGCGAGGCGGGACAGTTCGATCAGGCGCCAGAAGATCTCGCGTACCAACTCGGGCTCGATACCTCGTTCACGGGCGAGACCGGCCGCGCGACGCACGACCTCCGCCTCTCGTTGCGTGTCGAATGTCTGCAGCCCGTGCCTCAGCTTCACCGTCAGCGTCGCTTTGGCGAACCCGAAGCGCTCGGCCATCAGGTCCAGGATCCTTCGATCCAGGTCGTCGATCCGGTCCCGCAGGTCGCGGAGTTCGGTGGGTTGGGCCGGAAGT
>JBBSOM010000706.1:0-2497 GCA_038259715.1 Longimicrobiales bacterium | reverse complement strand
GAGGCCGGTCTGGTGTCGGCATCCGACCCCAACGTATACGGCGCACAGAAGGCGGAGAGCGAACGAGCGCTCTTCCGCCTCGGTGAGGAAAGCGGGCTACGGGTCTCCACGCTACGACCGGCCTTCGTGTATGGTGCGTACAACCCGTTCGAGCGCGAGGCCTTCTTCTGGGATCGGCTTCTGGCCGGCCGGCCGATCCTCCTCCCGGGCGACGGCAGCCGGACCATGCAGTGGGTGCATGCCACTGATGTGGCCCGGGCCGCGCTAGGGGCGGCGACGACCGCCGACGCCGCGGGGAAGGCATTCAATCTTCCGGGTGAGCGCGTGACGCAGGCCGAATACGTACGGCTCCTCGCGCGGGTGGCCGGCGTCGAGGCGAAGTTCGTGCCCGTGCCCCGCGAGACGATCGAGGCGGCGGGCGGCAGCGTCCTGGGCGCGCCGCTCTACTTCGGCGCCTACCTCGACGTGCCTCCCATCACGGTGACGGGCGACCGGGCGCGCACGCTGCTGGGGCTGGAGCCCACCCCACTAGAAGACGGCCTTCGCCTCACGTTCGAGTGGTATCGTGCCCAGGACCGTCCACCCCCGGACACCGCCTGGGAAGACCAGGTCTTCGAGTCGGCGGCGTCGCGATGACGGGACCGGAACCACAGGCGCGCTCGGACTGTAGTCTCCAGCCATGAAGATCACGTTGAGCCGCGTCCGGCTTTCGACGCATCTGCAGGGCGGCCGCGCGCCGGGCGCCCGCTCATCGGGCGCCCGCGCTACGCTCTTCGTCGTCTTCGCGCTTTCCGTCGTTCCGCGCGCCGCCACCGCCCAGCAGGCGGACCAGGTGGGGCGGGCGATCGCCGAGACGTGTGGGAACAGCGTCGACCCCGCGACCGAAGGTGTGTTGGCGGGTACCGTCACCGACTCCATCACAGGGGTGGCGCTGCCGAACGCACGGGTGTCGATCGTCTTCCAACGCGGCGACAACCCCTCGGCCACCAAGACGGAGGTCGATACCGACAAGAACGGCTTCTACGCCTTCTGCGGGGTCCCGGGCAACACGCTCCTCCTGCTCTCGGCGAACCTGCGCATCACCTCGACGCCGCGCTCCGTCATCGTGGAGCCGGGCACGCTGCAGATCGAGAAGGTCGTACTCTCGGTGTCCGACCCGAAGAAGCCGGGCTCGATCGTGGGACGCGTCCTCGACAAGAGTTCGCGCGCGCCGCTGGAGGGCGCCGTGGTGCGCATCGAGGAGCTCAAGAAGCAGACGCTCACGAACGGGCGCGGCTACTTCAGCTTCGGGGACCAACCATTCGGCACCTACTCGCTCCAGGTCGAGCACATCGGGTACGCCGACGCGGACGTCCCCATCCACGTGGCGGGAAACCTGACCCAGGTCGCGGAGATCGACCTCGTGGTTACCCCGATCGAGGTCCCCGGGCTCGCGGTAACGATCACCGCGCCGCGCGTGCGCCGGGACATCGAGGGGCTCATCCACCGGATGAACATGGGTTTCGGCACGTTCATCACCCGCGAGACGCTGGAGAAGCGCCCCGACGCCCGCTTGGGCGAGTACCTGCGAGAGGTGCCGGGCATCCAGGTGTTCGCGCCCGGTACCGGCCGCCAGGCCAGCATCGAGGTCCGTGGGAAGTCGTGCGACCCGGACGTGTACCTGGACGGACTCCGCGTGCCGCTCGATCCCTCCACGGGGGTGAACGAGTTCCGCGGCGCCGAGTTCGAGGCGATCGAAGTCTACCGGGGATCCGAGACTCCGGCCGAATATCTGCGTGCCGGCGGCGCATATCCGTGCGCCGCGATCCTCCTCTGGACGCACTGGGGGCGCTGAGGCGGTAAGCCGTGCGCAGGCGCCACGTATCAACACTCAGAACGGGACTCGCTCCGAAACCCGCTCCGCGGTGACGGGTAGGCGACATCCGTGGACTCTCACCCGCTCCGGCGCATGTGTACGCGGCTCACAGCTTCGCTGCTCCTGTTCTTCGCGCTGGCCGCCCCGACGGCCGCCCCGATGGCCGCCCAGGTGCGCCTGAGAGGCCGCGTGATCGACGACACGTCCGAGCGCCCGATCTCCGACGCCCAGGTCACGCTCACGTCGCAGGATGGACGGGTCCTTCAACGGACCGAGACGAACACGATCGGGGAGTTCTCGTTCGACGTGGGCACGCGCACCTCCGCGATCCGGCTTCAGGTCCGCAGGCTGAGTTACGAGCCGAACACCACGCCCGTCCTCTACTTCGACCACCACTCGTTCTTCCAACTCGAAGTACGCCTCGACCCCGACGGCATCCTCCTTGCGCCCCTGGAGGTGGTAGCGTGGGCGAAGGTGGAGCCGAGCCCCCTGCTCTCGAACTTCAAGCGTCGTGTGGACACGGGCAGCGGGTACTACATCACCCGCGCCGACGTGGAGACGCGTAGTCCCCTCTATACCACCGACCTGCTCCGGGACGTGCCCGGGCTCACGGTGACCGGTTCGGGAAGCGGGCTGCATCCG
>JBBSOM010000705.1:0-2501 GCA_038259715.1 Longimicrobiales bacterium | reverse complement strand
TCGGCGCTGGCGTCTCTACCTGCCGATGGCCGTGGCGGCAGGCGTCTTGCTCCTGGCGCGCTTCGAGGTGCTCGGAAGCGTGGCGCATCCGTATGGACCCTTGGGCGCGGACCTCCTCGACCACGTCCCCCGCATCTGGACACTGGCCGAGGTATGGAGCCACTACGTGCGCCTCCTGGTCTTCCCCGCCGACCTCTCGGCCGACTACTCGCCCAACGTCATACCGATTGCGCTTGGTTGGCGCGCCGAGAACGTGGTCGGGGTCATCCTCACGCTCGGGATCCTTGGGGGCGCGCTCGCGTCCTGGCGCCGCTCCGACATGGCGCCAGGCACATCGAGCGCCCGCGCCGTAGCGTTCGGCGTGGTCTGGTTCATGATCACGATCTCACCGGTGGCGAACGTGGTGTTCCTTTCCGGCGTCCTCCTCGCTGAGCGGAACCTGTATTTCCCGTCCGTGGGCTTCATGGCGGCGTTCGGATGGCTGATCGTCCGGCTGGCACGGGAACGCCGGCGCCTGGCCGTGGCGTGGGTAGCGGCGACCCTCCTTCTGATGGGGTGGAAGACGTGGACGCGGAACGCCACCTGGCAGAACAACGACACGGTCTTCGGCCAGATGATCGAGGACTACCCCTACTCCGGACGCTCGCAGTGGCTGCTCGGCGATCTCTTCTTCCAGCAGGGTCGGTCGCGTCAGGGCCTCGTCGCGTACGGCGCGGCCATCAACATGGTGGGGCCTCATTATCAACTCCTGGTGGAGATTTCCGAGAAGCTCATGGACGCCAAGTATTATGGAGCGGCGGAGCACCTCCTTGAGTTCGCGTGGCGTGACCACCCCGAAATCCCGATCGCCCCGACGCTGCTCGCGGTTGTGTACTCCCGGGACTCGAAGCCCGAGGAGACAGAGCTCTGGGCCCGTAGGACGATCGCGCTCGATCCGTCGAATGGTGTAGCCTACAATCTTCTGGCGGGGGCCTTGAGTGAGCAGGAGCGCTGGCCCGAGGCCGCCCGGGCGCGTCTGGGTGCGATCCGTCACGGCGAAGCGCACGCGTGGCAGCAGTGGTTCTCGCTCGCGTACCTCCGCCTTCAGGCCAGGGACAGCGCAGGAGCCAGCCAAGCCATTGATTCGGCCATGGCCAGGCCAACGACAGCTACGGCTCGGGCGCAGTTGGACTCCCTGCGAATCCAGATTCGCAGCCCCTGAAGTCTCGCAATCCGACGGCAATCGTGCAGAATCCCGGGCGGTCTGTCGGGATGCAGACGTGGGTTGAAGGTGTGGATAATCTTGTAAGTCATTGTCACATAAGATAATAGGGCACGTGAGAGCAAACCGGGACCCTCCCTTGCACCTATCCATGTCGTTGAACCACCCTGTTTCACTTCACACCTGGAGTTACCGAGATGCGCGACAACAAGGGCTTTACCCTGATCGAGCTGCTCATCGTAGTGGTGATCATCGGCATCCTGGCGGCCATCGCCATTCCGAAGTTCTCCGCGACGCGTGAGAAGGCGTATTTCGCCGCCATGAAGTCGGACCTCAAGAACCTGGCTTCACAGGAGGAGATCTATTACTCCGACAACTACTCCTACAGCACCAGCACGACGGCTCTGGGCTTCGTGAGTTCCCAGGGCGTGACGGTCAAGATCGGTGTGGGAACGACGTCCGGTTGGAACGCCAGCGCGACGCACACGGCGCTCGGCACGGCGCTCGGTTGCGCCATGTATTACGGCACCGTCGCGGCGCCCACGACGCCCATCAAGCCGACGCAGCCCGGTGAGCTGGCATGTAAGGAGAAGTAGTCACGGGTGCGCCTGCCTCGAGGTGATCGAAGCGGGTGTGACATGAAGCTGGGTAGGGCGGCCCGGGGTTTCGGCCCTGGGTCGCCCGACCGGCTTCCGTTCTGGCCACGAATCACTACCCTCCTCGCCTTCAGCGCCCCGGTCACCCGCCACAGTGATGAGCACCGTGCGGTGCAGCCGCCGCTGACCATCCGTTGAGCACACGGACGCCGCTGCGGCGTGAACTCCTCCTTTCGATCGGCCTCCTCTTCTCCGGCGCCATGCTCATCGCGGCGCTCGGCCTGGCGTTCCTCCTCCCGAAGATCCGTTCTCCGGGCGAAGGCGTCCTCTTTGTCATCGCGGTCGTGGTGGTCGACCTGACCATGCTCTTCGTCGTGGGGGGGACGCTCCTGCGTCGAGTGCTGTTCTCTCCCATGGAACACCTCGCGGCCGATACCCGCCGGATCGGGGATGGAGACTACGACCATCGTGTGCCGGCTATGGAGCGGCTGGAACTCGAGCACATGCGTGTCAGCGTGAACGCGATGGCGGACCGCCTCATCGCCGGAAGGGAACTGCTGGCGGAGAACGTGGCCTCCCTGGACCGCACCAACGAGGAACTCATCGTCGCGAGGGACCAGGTCATCCACGCCGCGCGTCTCGCCTCCGTGGGCACCCTGGCCGCGGGTATCGCGCACGAAGTCGGCAATCCGCTGGGGGCCATC
>JBBSOM010000704.1:0-2503 GCA_038259715.1 Longimicrobiales bacterium | reverse complement strand
GCGCAGGTCAGGAAATGGGTTTGGCGTCGTCCGCCTTCTTCTCGTCCTTGCGCACCCACGGCGTCCAATCGAGTCCGCGTACGTACTTCTGGATCCAGCGGATCTCCTCGATGTCCCGCGTGCGCTGGTGGCGTGGTTCGCGGAAGCCGTGCGGCTCACGCGGGAAGCGCACGTATCGCGTCGTCTTGCCCTGGTCCTTCAGCGCCTGGAAGAAGTTCATGCTCTGCGGCTCGGTGTCCGTATCGTCGCTCATCCCGTGCAGGAGCAGCGTCGGCGTGGTCACGTCGGCGATGTGCGTGAGCGAGGACTTCATCCGGTACTCGTCGGGATTCTCCCACGGCGTTCCGCCGATATACCACTGGCGCACGTCGAAATTGAAGCCCGGCCCATACTCCGAGGTCCAGTCGCTGACCATCGCGCCGAGGGAAGCGGCCTTGAAACGATCCGTGTGCGTGACCGTCCACCCGCCCAGGATGCCACCGTAACTCCACCCGCGCACGGCGAGGGAGTCGGGCGAGGTGATGCCCTCCTTGATCACCCAGTCGACGCCGGTCATCAGGTCCTGGAAGTCACCGCCCCCGATGTCGTGCATGTTGCCGCGCAGGAGCGCGTCGTTGTACGCGGAACTCCCGCGCACGTTCGGGAGGAGCTGCGCGTAACCGAGCCCGGCCCACACCTGGTACGAACTGGAAAAGCGGTTCGCGAACGAGCCGGCGGGCCCGCCGTGGATGTGCAGGAGCAGAGGAAGCTTCTGGTCGGGTGCCCGATTCGCGGGGAGGATGAGGATGCCCTCGACGTCCATCCCATCCTTGCTCTTCCAGTGCACGACCTGGCCCTTCGCCAACGCGATGTCGGAGGCGACCCAGGGATTGGCGTCCGTGAGCTTGGTGCCCGGCGATCCATCCGTGGCGCCGGCCCACACGTCCTCCGGGGTGTCCAGGTCACTGAACTCGTACGCCATGCGGGTCCGATCGCGGGAAAATGAGGTGGGCGAAAGCGAGCCCTCCACCTGCGTGACCTGGGTCACGGCTCCCGACGTCACATCGAGTCGATACAGGTTGCCGTTGGTGCCCTTCGTCGCCCCGAACAGCACGGCGTTCCCGTCCGGCGTCCACGTGTACGTGCCGAGATTGCCTTCGAAGCCCCCCGAAATCGGATGGTGGTCGCCGCTCGACGTGTCCATCACCCACAACTTCGCGAGACCGAGTTCCCACCCTGCATCGCCCACCGCCTCGTAGCTCAGGCGGCGCCCGTCGGGCGCCCACTGGAGCCCGTTCTCGGGCGTCTCGTTGTCGGTGAGCTGGCGGACGGCTCCGGACGCGGGATCGAGCAGGAAGATCTCCGCAAGGTTGCCCTGGTTGCGCCGGTTTTCCTTTCGCGCCGTGAACGCGACCAGGTCGCCCTTGGGAGCGACGGCAAACGAGCCGATCAGGCGGTCCCCCTCGGTCAGCCGCTTCTCCTCCCCGGACGACGCGTCCACGCGCCAGAGGTTCTGCCACTGGCCCTCACCCTGACCATCCGGCCCCTCGTCGACGAAAATCGCGTCGGCGCCCGCCTTGCGAGCCTTCTCCACGCTGTCGGGACGAGCTTCGTCCGCGACGAAGACGAGCGCGGAGCCGTCCCCGGTCCATTCGAAGGAACGGACGCTGGTCGCGTGGCCCGTGAGCTTCACGGCTTCGCCCCCGGTGGTGCGCATCAGGAAGATCTGCGACTTGCCCTCGACGGCGCGCGTGAACGCCAACCGTGCACCATCGGGTGAGAACGCGGGTGACGCCGCGCCGTCCTCGCCGATCCAACGGTACGGCGCGCCGCCACCCACGTCGGCCCTCCACCATGTCGTCTTCCGCTTGTTCTCCTTCCAGTCCAGTTCCGACTTCGAGAAGAGCACCCAGGCGCCGTCCGGCGAGATGGTTTCGCCACCCACGGCGATCATGTTCAGACCGTCGTCCGTGGTCATGGCGCGCCGTGCGGTCTGAGCGGACGCGGAGGTCGTGGCGGTAAACGAAAGCAGAACCAGTAGTCGGAACGAAGGACGCATGTCAGGGCTCCAGATGGGTTTCCGGCGTCAGCACAGCACTCATCGTCACCGCCGCATCCGCGTTGCACAAGAGCGCCGTCGGCCTCCCGGGTGGCGCCGCTCCGGAGACGGTCCGTGGCGCCGCGGACCGGGCGTGGCCTGGCTACGGTGGAGACAGGCGATGATTCCTCAATTCCGCCGCGGCTGCCGAAGCACGCTCTCGATGACGCCGATCGCCTCATCCGCGTCCGCGTCGTCCACACCCAGATGCATCACGGCGCGGACCCCGTCGCGACCACTCGGCAGCATATGCACGCCGAGCGCGTGGCACCGGTCGACGAATTCGGACGCGCCCATTCCCGGCACCGCGAAGCGCACGATGTTGGTCTGCACCCGGGTCAGGTCGACAGTCAGGCCGTCGAGCGCCGCGATCGCCTCCGCGAAACGGCGCGCGCGCCCGATGTCTGCGGAGAGCCGATCGCGGTG
>JBBSOM010000703.1:0-2505 GCA_038259715.1 Longimicrobiales bacterium | reverse complement strand
CGGGAGGTGTCGTAGCCGGTTTACGGACGCGCTCGACGACCATCGCCGTGTGGATCGCCACGCTACGCGCCGCCCAAATGTTCCACGTGAAACGGTCAGTCTGGGCGAGGACGTGCGGACCTTCTCGAGTTCGGAACCTGGGTACCTTGGCCCGATATGCGGCGCACTCAGGCGCGCGGCGCGTCCATCATCTCCCGTCGTGGACGATCACCTCCGATTCTTCGTGGAGGTCGCCGACCCTCTGATCGTGGCCGGTCCCGAACTCAACGGACCAACGACCGGTCGGCTTCCCCCAAGTCGGGCGGATGCTCAGCCTCGAGACTCGGGTGCGCAGCCCTCCACCGTCGGACCTCCAGCAGGAGATTCTGCAGGTCCGCAGGAGATACACCGGGAATGCGTCCGGCCTGTGCGAGCGACTCGGGGCGGATCCGGTGCAGCTTTTCGCGCGCTTCCCGCGAAAGCGTAATCATGTCAAAATAGCGTAACTCATTGTCCAACTTGAAGTTAGCTTGTTCTCGCAAGCGCTCGACCCGTTTACGCTCTTGGAGGACATACCCTTCGTACTTCAACTCGAGCTCCACCGCAGTCACGACATCTGGATGCGCCTCGGGAGCGCCACCGTGGTGCAGGTCCAGGAGAAACCGGGCGGTGACCCCTGGCCGACGGAGCACCTCGATCGCGCGCGTGGGCTCCAGGAGAGGCCGCGATCCCGCGCGCGCCAGCACGTCCTGGACAGCTTCCGGCGCCACGGTAGCGGCTTCGAACCATCGACGCACGCGCACCTCCGCGTCCAACCGAGTCTCAAGAGCTTCACACTGCGCGGCGGTCAGGAAGCCTCGACTCCGTGCGATCGGGCCGAGCCGCCGGTGGGCGTTGTCCTGTCGGAGGAGTAGCCGGAACTCCGCGCGGGAGGTGAACAAGCGATACGGCTCGTCCACGCCCCGGGTCACCAGGTCGTCGACGAGGACACCGATGTATGCCTCATCGCGTCCGAGGATCAACGGCTCTTCGCCCCGGACGCGGAGCGCCGCGTTGACGCCTGCCACGACACCCTGCCCGGCCGCCTCCTCATACCCCGTCGTACCATTGATCTGACCGGCGAAGTAGAGCCCCGGAACGTCCTTGAGTTCGAGCGTATGGCGAAGCTGATGCGGCGGGAAGTAGTCATACTCGATCGCATAGCCGACCTTGGTCATGCGCACGTCGGCCATGCCCGGCAGGGTACGTAGAAACTCGAGCTGGACCTCGGCGGGAAGCGATGTCGAGAGACCGTTTACATAGAGCTCCGTCGTGTCCAGCCCCTCGGGCTCCAGGAACACCTGATGGCGGACAGCCTGCGGGAATCGCACGATCTTGTCCTCGATCGACGGACAATACCGCGGCCCGCGCCCGGAGATGCTTCCACCATAGAGGGCACTCCGACCCAGATTTTTCTGCACCACCTTCTTGAGCGGATCGCCCGTCCAGGTGATCCAGCACGGGCGCTGATCGGGAATTCGCTCGCGCACGTACGCCGAGAATCGGAAGTCGCCTTCCTCGCCGTCCTGCCGGTCCAGGGCGGCGAAGTCGACGGATCGCCCATCCACGCGAGGAGGGGTACCGGTCTTGAAGCGGGCCACCTCCAGCCCCAACCCCTCCAATCCTTTCGCCAACTCTACGGACGGGCCTTCTCCAGCACGTCCCGCGCCGATCGCCGCGTCTCCACCGACATGGATACGGCCTCTCAGGAACGTGCCCGTCGTCACCACCACCGCATCTGCTTCGAAGTCGATGCCACCCCGGGTGCGCACCCCGCGGACTCGTCCGTCTTCGACGATCAGGTCCGTGACCATCTCCTGGAACAGATCCAGCGACGTGAGTTCGTCCAGCACCCGACGAACCGCGATCGGGTACAGTGAACGGTCACACTGCGCCCGCGGGCCCCATACCGCCGGGCCCTTCGAACGGTTCAGCATCCGGAACTGGATTCGCGACGCGTCCGTCGCGCGACCCATCACGCCGCCGAGAGCGTCCACCTCGCGCGCCACCACGCCCTTTGCCATGCCCCCGATGGCCGGATTGCAACTCATCTGGCCGATGCGCGCCAGATCCGGTGTCACCAGCACAGTGCGCACACCCCCCCGAGCAGCGGCGGCAGCGGCTTCCGTGCCGGCGTGTCCCCCACCGACGACAACCACGTCGTAACGCATCTTCATGATGTCGCCAACCACTGTCCGCAGCTTACACCGCGCGCCTTGGCCGCTCCGCCTCTCGTCATCATTCCTCCATCCGAAAGGAGTCCGCCGATGTCCGTGGGTCACTTGGAAGACGCTCGACGTCATCGACCCGCGCCGCTACCGGACCCTGATGCAGCGCCCCCTCCAGCATCTCCAGTTGATCCCGCGAACCCGCGGCCTGCACCTCGACCGCGCCGTCCGGAAGATTCCGGACGTGGCCACTCAACCCACATTCCCTGGCCTTGCGTACGGTCCACCAACGGAAACCCACGCCCTGGACCCGACCGGT
>JBBSOM010000702.1:0-2513 GCA_038259715.1 Longimicrobiales bacterium | reverse complement strand
GTCGAGTTGAAGAATTCGCTCCGAGCGCTGGAGGAGCGGATCGAAGCGTCCTTGCGCGCGGGACAGCAGCCGGAGGAAGAGTTGGCGCAGTCCTACGAGGAGACGGCAGGAGAACTCCAGGGCAGGTCCCTGTTCCAACGCTTGATCGCGGCACAGTCGAATTTCGACAAGGTGATGTACAAGGTGAACGAGACGATGGCCCGGGGACTTCAGGAAGGGGCCCAAAGCCGGATCATCCTCTCCTCGTGACGCCCGGCGTCGCGAGCGTGTCGCGGCCGGTCAGGACATTTTCGTTTTCGATGACATCGTGAACCCATCTCGACCGAGGGAATCGTGAAGCAGCCAACTGAGATCCGCCCTGCCACCGGCAAGCTCGGTGTTCTCCTGCCCGGCTTCGGCGCCATCGGCACAACGTTCGTCGCCGGCGTGGAGGCCGCACGGCGGGGGCTCGCCAAGCCCACCGGCAGCCTGACCCAGCTCGCGACGATCCGCCTCGGCAAGCGGACCGACGATCGCACGCCATTTATCAGGGACTTCGTGCCGATCGCGGGGCTCGACGACCTCGTTTTCGGGTCGTGGGACCCGATTCCCGACGACGGCTACGAGAGCGCGCTGAACGCCGGCGTGTTGCACAAGGAGCAACACCTCGACCCGCTCAAGGACTTCCTGTCCTCCATCAAGCCGATGCCGGCCGCCTTCGACACGAACTACGTGAAGAAGCTCCACGGACCGAACGTGAAGAAGGGCGCGAACAAAAAGGAACTCGCCGAGCAGATCCGCGAGGACATCCGTCGCTTCAAGCAGGAGCATGGCTGCGACCGCCTGGTCATGGTCTGGTGCGGCTCCACGGAGATCTACATTCCCGCTTCGGAGGTGCATCAGACGCTCGAGGCCTTCGAGAAGGGCATGGTGGAGAACCACAAGGACATCGCTCCCAGCCAGCTCTATGCGTATGCGGCCCTCATGGAGGGGGTCCCCTACGCCAACGGAGCCCCCAACCTGTCAGCCGACGTCCCGGCCTTCGAGAAGCTGGCGGTGGAGAAGGGCGTGCCGATCTGTGGGAAGGACTTCAAGACGGGCCAGACCCTCATGAAGACCATCCTCGCGCCGGGTTTCAAGACGCGCATGCTCGGCCTGTCCGGCTGGTTCAGCACCAATATCCTGGGCAACCGGGACGGTGAGGTGCTCGACGACCCGGAAAGCTTCAAGACGAAGGAAGTCAGCAAGCTCGGAGTGCTCGAACACATCCTGCAACCGAAGATGTACCCGGATCTCTACGGCGACATCTACCACAAGGTGCGGATCAACTACTACCCACCCCGTGGTGACAACAAGGAAGGCTGGGACAACATCGACATCTTCGGGTGGATGGGGTACCCGATGCAGATCAAGGTCGACTTCCTGTGCCGTGACTCGATCCTGGCCGCGCCGATCGTGCTCGACCTGGCCCTCTTCATGGACCTCGCCTCCCGCGCTGGGCTGGGAGGCATCCAGGAGTGGCTCTCGTTCTACTTCAAGAGCCCGCAGACCGCGCCGGGGCTGTACCCCGAGCACGACCTCTTCATCCAGCACTGGAAGCTGAAGAACACGCTCCGGTGGATCATGGGCGAGGAGCAGATCACGCATCTGGGCATCGACTACTACGAGTGATTTTCATGAAGCGTCCTGCGCCCGCAGGCCAAGGCGCGACAACGAAGACGTAGCAACCGCTACGTCGAGGAGGAGCAACGCCGGCATGCGGGATGCAGGACGCTTCATCGTGCTGGAGGGCGGCGAGGGTGCGGGTAAGAGCACCCAAGCCGCCCTCTTGGGTGCGTGGCTGGAGGAGCGCGGCGTGCCACACGTCCTCACTCGCGAACCCGGTGGCACGCCGCTTGGCGAGGCGGTGCGCTCCCTGTTGCTTTCCCGTACCGATCTCGAGATGCCGGCCGCGTCCGAGCTTTTCCTCTATCTGGCGTCCCGGGCGGCGTTCGTGCGCGACGTGGTGCGTCCCGCACTTCGGTCGGGCCGGACGGTAGTCGCGGATCGTTTCGATCTTTCCACGCTGGCTTACCAGGGCTACGGCCGCGGCCTCCCTCTGGACGGCGTGCGCTCCGCACTCGATGTGGCGACCGGCGGGCTGCGGCCCGACCTGACTCTTTTTCTCGATGTCCCTGTGGCGGAAGGCACCGCCCGTCAGCGTGAGGCCGGAAAGAGTCCGGACCGGATCGAACGAGAGGGCGAGGTCTTCCTGGGTCGCGTGCGGGAGGGGTACCTGGCCCTCACCGCGGAGGACCCCCGCATCAGGGTGATCGACGGCGTGGGTACCCCGCCGACCGTGCACGCACGTATTCGCGCCACGCTGGAGCGCGTTCTTCCGGAAACCTTCGTTCCTTCGGGGGTTTAACCCCTCGGCGCAACCGGAACCGTCCGGACGGCGCGACGATGTTCCGAGGACCGAGCAGGGTGAAGAAGTTTATGCGGAGAGGCGTGGTGGCGCCGATGGTCGTGGTGACTGTCGCCGCACTGAGCGG
>JBBSOM010000701.1:0-2516 GCA_038259715.1 Longimicrobiales bacterium | reverse complement strand
CCACTCGATGGGGGAGCATTTCCTGAAGCTGACGGGTGAGGCGGTGGACGACCCGTCCCAGCACATCATGGACGTGCCGATGCTCTCGGAGGAGGAGCTCCATCGCCTCCTCGTGGAATGGAACGCCACCGATGCCCCCGTCCCGCAGGGCGGCGTCCACGAGCTGATCGGAGCGCAGGCACGACGCACGCCAGACGCCGTGGCGGTCGTCTTCGAAGACCTCTCGATGACGTACGCCGAGCTGCACGGGCGCTCTCTCGAGCTGGCCGCGCACCTTCGCTCGCTCGGTGTGGGACCCGGCGTTTTCGTTGCGCTGTGCGCCGACCGCTCGCTCGACATGTTCGTCGGTCTTCTCGGCATCCTGAATGCCGGCGGCGCGTACGTGCCGCTCGATCCGGCCTATCCGGCGGACCGGCTGACCCACATGCTCGAAGACGCGGGCTGTCCGGTGGTGGTCACCCAGGCGCATCTCCGGCAGGCGCTTCCCGCGACGGACGCCCGCGTGGTCATGCTGGACGAAGCCCCGTGGCCGGAGTCCGACGAGGGTGCCGGGACCGCGGAGGCGGTGGGTGGCGACGATCCGGCCTACGCGATCTTCACGTCGGGCTCGACGGGGAGGCCGAAGGGCGTACAGGTCCCGCACCGAGCGCTCGTGAACCTCCTCGCGTCGATGGCGCGCGCCCCCGGGCTGGGTCCGGAAGATACGCTCCTCGCCGTGACGACGCTGTCGTTCGACATCGCCGGCCTCGAGCTCTACCTGCCTCTCATCGTCGGCGCCCGCGTCGTCCTCGCGAGCAGGGAGGCCGCACTCGATCCCGCGCGCCTCGCCGCGCTCATCGAGCGGGAACGCGTGACCGTGATGCAGGCCACCCCCGCGACCTGGCGCCTCCTCACCGAGTATGGTTGGCGCGGGCCCGCCAGCTTCAAGATCCTCTGCGGAGGCGAAACGCTGCCCGTGGACCTCGCCCGGACGCTCACCGGAGGCGAGGCGGAGGTGTGGAATCTGTACGGCCCCACCGAGACGACGATCTGGTCGACCGTCCATCGCCTGGATCGGGACGCGTCGGCGATTCCGATTGGACGGCCGATCGCCAACACGCGCGTCTACGTGCTGGACGCTTGTGGCGCTCCGACTCCCGTCGGCGTTCCAGGCGAGTTGTACATCGGTGGAACGGGTGTCGCGCTCGGGTACCTGAACCGTCCGGATCTCACGGCGGACCGCTTCGTGTCCGATCCGTTCGCGGGCGAGCCGAAAGCGCGCATGTACCGCACCGGGGATCGCGTACGGTGGCGCACGGACGAGACGCTCGAGCATCTCGGAAGGCTCGACACGCAGGTCAAGGTCCGTGGCTTCCGTGTGGAGTTGAGTGAGATCGAGACGGTATTGGCCCGGCATCCCGCGATCGCGCATGCCGTGGCCCACGTCATCCCGGATGCCTCGGGCGCGCACCGTCTGGTCGCGTACGTAGTGACCTCCGGGTCGGGCATTCCTCCCGTCGCGGAACTCCGGAGCCATTTGGCGGCTCACCTGCCGGAATACATGATCCCGTCTTCCTTCACGGAGTTGGAGCGGGTCCCGCTCACGCCCAACGGGAAGGTGGATCGCCGCCGCCTCCCTGCCCCGGACGCGAATCAGGTCGCTTCGGCCGGGTCGTACGTCGCACCTCGGACCGAGCTCGAGCGAGTGGTTGCGGACGTGTGGCGCGACGCCCTCGGGGTCCAGGCGGTCGGCGCAACCGACAACTTCTTCGATCTCGGCGGTCATTCGCTGTTGATCGTGAAGGTGCATTCGGAATTGCGCGCCAAACTCGATCACGACCTGTCTATCGTCGAGATGTTCCAGTATCCGACGGTACGCGCGCTCGCCGAGCGTCTCTCCCGCCAGATGGCTGCTTCGAACTGACCATGAACCGAATGGAACCGATCGCGATCATCGGGATGGCCGGGAGATTCCCGGGCGCCGCCACGCTCGACGAGTTCTGGCGTAACCTGCGCGACGGCGTGGAGTCGATCACGCGCTTCACGGAAG
This sequence comes from Longimicrobiales bacterium, assembly GCA_038259715.1. Lineage (GTDB taxonomy): Bacteria > Gemmatimonadota > Gemmatimonadetes > Longimicrobiales > Gaopeijiaceae > SZUA-318. The sequence continues at coordinate 487 of JBBSOM010000701.1, read as the reverse complement.
AGGAACTGGTGCGCGCGGGCGTCGACGCCGCCCTGATCCGCAACCCGAACTACGTGCCGGCGAGGGGCATCATCGCGGACGCCGATCTGTTTCCCGCCGCGTTCTTCGGCATCAATCCGCGTGAGGCGGAGGTCCTCGATCCGCAGCACCGCCTGTTTCTCGAGTGCGCCTGGGAGGCGATCGAGAACGCGGGCTACGATCCGGACCGGCAAAGTCGTCCGACCGGCGTGTTCGCCGGTACGACGATGAGCACCTACCTGCTGAGCAATCTGCTCGCCAACCCGGAGCTGCTGCGGACGGTGGGGGCGTACCAGACGATGCTCGGCAACGACAAGGACTATCTTGCCACGCGCGTCTCGTACAAGCTGAACCTGCACGGCCCCAGCGTGGTGGTGCAGACGGCGTGCTCGACATCCCTCGTGGCGGTGCACTTCGCGTGCCAGGCACTGCTGACGGGCCAATGCGACCACGCGCTCGCGGGTGGGGT
>JBBSOM010000700.1:0-2523 GCA_038259715.1 Longimicrobiales bacterium | reverse complement strand
GGTCCTCGGCTACTGGATCGGGGCGCCGAAGAAGCTGACCTACTACGCGGATATCCTACGCTACTACCGCGCGCTGGCCGACGCATCACCCCGTGTGTCGATCATGACCACGGGCAAGACCGACGAGGGCCGTGAGACCGTGGTGGTCTTCGTGGGCTCCGAGGAGTCGATCGCCAACCTCGACAAGTACAAGGCGGACCTGGCCAAGCTCGCCGACCCGCGCGGGCTGTCCGAGCAACAGATCATGTCGGTGATCTCCGAAGCGAAGCCGCTCTACCACATCATGGGTGGGCTGCACTCGGCTGAGACAGGGCCGCCCGAGATGGAGATGGAGTTGGCGTACCGCCTGGCGGTGGAGGACTCGCCGCTCATCCAGAAGATCCGCGACAACGTGATCGTCTCGTTCACTCCGGTCGCGGAGCCGGACGGGCGAGACCGCTACGTCGACTGGTACTACCGGTACCTCGTCGACGTCACGGACGAGAAGGACAAGACGCCCAGCGCGCCGTACTGGGGCAAATACGTCCTTCATGACAACAACCGCGACATCAACTACTCGCAGGAGACGATGCGGACGCTGATCGATTGGTACCTGGACTGGCACCCACCCATCCTGCATGAGTTGCACGAGTCGATCCCGTTCATGTACGACTACAGCGGACAGGCGCCGCAGAACCCCGACTTCGACCCGATCCTGTTCGGCGAGTTGCCTTGGTTCGCGAACTGGGAAATGAGCCAGATGACCAAGTACGGGATGCCGGGCGTCTGGACGCACGGCTTCATGGATGCCTGGTCCCCCGGCTACCTCGGCGCGATGTCGTACAACCACAACGGCATGATGCGGATGTACGAGATCTTCGGAAACGGGGGCGCGACGACGATGGAGCGTCACCTGGGCGGCGGCGAGGATTCCGGCGCGACCAAACGCGAGTGGTATCGGCCGCTTCCACCCTACGACTCCGTCATGTGGTCGATGCGCAACAACACGAACTATTCCGAGACGGGCGTGCTGCTCGGCCTCCAACTCACCAGTCAGTTCCCGAAGGTCGTGCTCGAGAACTTCTACAAGAAGAGCCTGCACTCCATCCAGGGCGGAGAGAACGAGACCCCGCACGGCTACGTCTTTCCGGCAGGACAGCGTGACATGACGCGCGTCACGCTTCTCGTGAACATGCTCCGCCAGCAGGGCATCGGGGTCGGTCGCGCGAAGAAGCAGTTGACGCTCGGCGACTCGACGTATCCCGCCGGCTCCTATGTGGTCAAGCGGAACCAGCCGTACGGCCGCCTCGCCAAGATCCTGCTCGAACGCCAGGACAACTATCCGGACGAGAGCCTCCAGACGTACGACGATTCGGGCTGGACGATGGGGCTCATGCTCCAGACGGAGGTGGCGGCCATCGACGACCCCTCCATCCTCGATGCGGACGTGACGCCGGTGGACCACGCGACGCTGGCCGGGAACGTGAGCGGGGAGGGCTCGCCGGCGTATTATGCTGTCGCCCACTACGGCGCGACCAACATGATCACGCTTCGCTACCGGTTGAAGGACCTGGACGTTGAAGCGGCCGAGGCGGACTTCAAGGCCGGCGACGCCGACATGCCGGCGGGCTCCTTCATCATTCCGGCATCGGGCGCCGCCGATCGCATCCAGTCCGCCGTGAAGGAGTTGGGCCTGACCGCGGTGGGCCTCGCCGCCGCGCCGGACGTGGCCACCCACGAACTCGACGTTCCGCGTGTAGCCATGTACAGCTCCTGGGCGAGCACGCAGGACGTCGGGTGGGTGCGCTACGCGTTCGACCAGTTCGCGATTCCGTACGACCTGATCTTCAAGGATCGGGTCCGTGAGGGCGGCCTGCGCGACGCGTACGATGTGATCGTCGTCCCGAGCCAGGGACGGGACGGCAAGAGCCTGGTGCTCGGACTGACGCCGCAGGACAAGCCGATCGCGTACACCCAGACCCCCGAGTACAAGAATCTGGGGATGTACGGCTCCTCGCCGGACATCACAGGGGGGCTCGGTCTCGAGGGCGTGGCCGAACTGCAGAAGTTCGTCGAGGCGGGCGGCGTGCTCATGACGCTGGGGCAGGCCACTTCTCTGCCGGCCGACTTCGGCCTCGTGCGGGACGTTAATTCATCGCGGACGAGCGGCAACTTCTACGCGCCGCGCCCGATCGTGGAAGCCACGGTTCTACAGCCCGCGAATCCGCTCTTCTACGGCTACACCGAGACGACGCTGCCCATCAAGTACACGAACGGGCCGATGCTCAGCGTGCCGGACCAGGATTCGACCCAGGTGCTCATGAAGTTCGTGGGCGGAGACAAGGCCGTGCTCTCGGGCCTCATGCGGGGGGCGAACCAGATCAAGGACCGGGCCGCCATCGTAAACGTCCCGGTCGGGCAGGGTCGCGTGCTGATGTACTCGACGAACCCGGTCTACCGGTGGCAGAACCACGGCGAGTTCAACATGCTCTTCAACGCGATCATGAACTACGACGACCTGGGTACCGCCAAGAAGAAGCCGAT
>JBBSOM010000699.1:0-2525 GCA_038259715.1 Longimicrobiales bacterium | reverse complement strand
GTGGCGATGTCGAAGTGGTGCGGCCAGCAGCGCACAGGAGTCGCGCTTTCATTCCCGTCCACAACGGCCTCCAGAATGTCCGCCGCTCCACCGTACAGTGCGGCCAGCGTCTCCCGCTCGCGCACCCGGTCCACCGCGAAGGGCGCGCCCTCGGCGACGGGGTGGGGCGGGATGTCGAGCCCGGCGCGCTGGATCTGGGGACCGGTGCCGCCCATGTACTGGGACAGGCCGGCACGCACCCACCCGTAGGCATCCTCGAGCGTGGTGCCGCTGAGCGGCAGCGCACCCAGCGTGCCGTCGGTTCGGTCGAGCAGGTGCAGAGTCAGGTCCGCCACCCGTAGCGCGAGCCGAAAGGGGTATCCGTCGGCGAACACGGCGCCGAGAAAGCCCTGAAGGCGGAAATCCCACATCATTGCCCGGTGGCTGTCGTCCGGCGTCGGCGCCGCGAACGTCTGTCCGACCCCGGCCAGGATCTGCACCGCGTGATGGAGCTCGAGCGTCGCGTCGACGAGCGCCGATGGGGGCGCCGTATCGAGTCGACTCCAGGAGTCGGTCGTGACGAGGCTCATCGGACGTAACGCTCCATGGCGAGCGACACCTTCTCGAGCACCGCGTCCACGGTCACGCGCTTCATCCCGTCGCGGTAGGCGTGCTCGATCGGATACGCTTCGCCCGGATGGGTCGCGTATCCATCCACCACCAGGTCCTGGTAAAGACGGTACGGCCCCGAGCGCTTCGGGTTGGTGTAGCCGAAGAGCCCGACGACCGGCGTCTCGACTGCGCGACTGATGTGCAGGGGGCCGGTGTCCGGACTGATCGCGAGCGCGCTGCCTTCGAGGATCCAGACCAGGCGGCGCAGGTCGTCGCCGAGGGCGTCGACGACGCGTGCGTTCGTGCGCGCCAGGATTTCGTCGGCCAGGCGGCGTTCGATCGCGGACGGGCCGCCTATGAGGACGGGCTGCAGCCCGTGCACTCGCTCCACCTCGTCGAGAACGCGGGCGAAGCCTTCGGGCGTCCAGTTCTTCCCGGGCTTGCTGGTGCCCACGACCACGGCGCATGCAGGCCGGTCGAGCCCGGCGAAGAAGGCCGACTGGGCTTCGCGCTCGGCGTCGCTCAGGCGGATGTCCCAGACGACGGGCTCGGGGTCGATTCCCAGCCAGTGCAGGAACTCGAAGTATTGGTCCTGGACGTGCTGCGGCTGGTGCGGCGGGACGCGTCGATTCGTGAAGAGCCACTGCATGTCCCGCGCGCGCCCACGGTCGAAGCCCAGCTTCACTTCGGCGGGCGCGAGCGCGGTGAGCATGCCGGCCTTGAAGTACACCTGTAGGCCGAGGAGCAGGTCGAAGCGCCGGTGGCGGACGTCCTGAGCGAAGTCCCGGAAGCCCATCCACCCCTGGAGGCCGCGGCGGCGCCGGAAGATCACGAAGTCGTCGATGGCCGGATGGTCGCGCACCAGCATGTGCGGGACCGGTTGGATGACCCAGGTGATGCGCGTCTCGGGCCACGCGCGCTTCAACGCGTTGGCGACCGGAAGTACATGCACGGCGTCTCCGATCGCCGAGAGCATAACGATGCAGATCTTCCGGGGTGGGGGCCCGGACCAACCGGACGCGCCGCTCAGAGCCCCTTCTCCCAGCCCGCGCGCAGGGCAGCCCACTGGGACTCGGAAAGGGGGCTTCCGGTCCGGAGTCCGAATTTCCGGAGCGATCGCTCCAACCGCTGACGCATCGGAAATGCGGGGCCGGGCACACCGACCAAACGAGCGTAGCACCGATCCAGGTCCACGAGATGTGCATGCGGCCCGTCGGCTTCCGACCGAAGCACGATGTTCTTCGCGTTGAGGTCGGGATGGGAGATCCCCTTCTGCTCCATGGCGCGCACGAGCCGCGCGGCGGCAGCGAGGGAGTCGGTCGGGTCGAGCCGCTCCGTGGCTGGAACCGACCCGTCCGCGTGGACGCCGAACAGGATTGCGGCCAGGTCGGAAGCCTGCGGGATCTCCTCCGTCACCAGGTCGGCCCTGTAGAACACGCCGGCAGGGTAGATGGCGCCGGCCACGACCGCGGGGGTTGCGATTTCCCGCGACCGCGCCTCGATGGAGGCACGCGCTTCGTTGAGCGGACGAGGCCGACCCACCGCCAGGTACCGATCGTCGAGGACGTGCGCGATCGCCCCGCCCCGGTAATAGTGGCGCACAACCCAACGGCCTCGAGCGTCCGGCCCGGGCACGGGCGCCGGGACCGAGTAGACGGTGCCCCGGCCCGCAAGCACGCGACGGTCGGCGCGGGTGGCGGCCCATTCGTGGAGCGTGAGCCCCGACTCGATGACCTCCCGTACCCACGGGACCGCCGCTTCGACGGCGAACGCCCACGCGTGCGGGGCCCGCACCGAGCCATACCCTCGTGGGAGGGTCACAGGTATGTCGATCGTGCCACCTCCACCTTCGCCACGACGTCGCCCACGGTGATCTCCGCCATCCGTCCGTCCCGGGGAAGATAGCCGGACGGATCGGGCTCGACTCCGGGTTC